>NZ_JBVJMN010000017.1:0-124337 GCF_055584185.1 Streptomyces sp. NPDC104202
GGGGGAGTGGAGCGGGGGATGGGGTGTGGGTGGAGGGGGGCGGCTCCCTTGCCCTTCCCCCCCCCCCCCCCCCCCCCCCCCCCCCGCGCTCACCGGCGCCGCGGACCGTCAGCCCATGAACTTCTTGAACTCCTCCGGGAGCTCGAAGTCCTTCGGCGTCTGGCCCGCCGCCGGGAGGCCGAACGCGCCGCCCGCCTGTGCCTGCTCGCGGCGCTCGGCGGCGGCCTGCTCCTCGGCCTTCCGCTTCATCGGGTTGCCGCTCTTGCGCTTGCCCTTGGCCTGCTTGACCTGCTTCTTCTGCCGGCCGGGGCCGCCGCCCATGCCCGGGATGCCGGGCATCCCCGGCATGCCGCCGCCCTGCGCCATGCGGGACATCATCTTGCGGGCCTCGAAGAACCGCTCGACCAGGCCCTTGACCGCGCTGACCTCGGCGCCCGAACCCCGGGCGATACGGGCCCGGCGCGAGCCGTTGATGATCGTCGGGTCCTGGCGCTCGGCCGGCGTCATCGACTTGATGATGGCGGCCATGCGGTCGACGTCCCGCTCGTCGATGCTGGCGATCTGCTCCTTCATCTGGCCCATGCCGGGCAGCATGCCGAGGAGCTTGGAGATGGAGCCCATCTTGCGGACCTGGTCCATCTGCGCCAGGAAGTCGTCGAGGGTGAAGTCCTGGCCCTTCTTCGACGCGAGCTTGGAGGCCATCTTGGCGGCCTCGGTCTCGTCGAAGGTCTGCTGGGCCTTCTCGATCAGGGAGAGCATGTCGCCCATGCCGAGGATGCGGGACGCCATGCGGTCCGGGTGGAACGCGTCGAAGTCGTCCAGCTTCTCGCCGTTGGAGGCGAACATGATCTGCTTGCCGGTGACGTGCGCGATGGAGAGCGCGGCACCACCGCGGGCGTCGCCGTCGAGCTTCGAGAGCACGACGCCGTCGAAGCCGACGCCGTCGCGGAAGGCCTCGGCCGTGTTGACGGCGTCCTGGCCGATCATCGCGTCGACGACGAAGAGGACCTCGTCGGGGCTGACGGCGTCGCGGATGTCCGCGGCCTGCTGCATCAGCTCCTGGTCGATGCCGAGGCGGCCGGCGGTGTCGACGATCACGACGTCGTACATCTTGGTCCGCGCGTGCTCGATCGAGTCCTTCGCGACCTGGACCGGGTCCCCGACGCCGTTGCCCGGCTGCGGGCCGTAGAAGGCGACGCCGGCGCGGTCGGCGACGACGGAGAGCTGCGTGACGGCGTTCGGGCGCTGGAGGTCGCAGGCGACGAGCAGCGGCGAGTGGCCCTGCGCCTTCAGCCACAGGCCGAGCTTTCCGGCGAGGGTGGTCTTGCCCGCGCCCTGGAGGCCGGCCAGCATGATCACGGTCGGCGCGGTCTTGGCGAACCTCAGGCGCCGGGTCTCGCCGCCGAGGATGGCGATGAGCTCGTCGTTGACGATCTTGATGACCTGCTGGGCCGGGTTCAGGGCCTGGGAGACCTCGGTGCCGGTGGCGCGCTCCTTGACCTGCTTGATGAAGGACCGGACGACCGGCAGGGCGACGTCGGCCTCGAGCAGCGCGATGCGGATCTCGCGGGCGGTGGCGTCGATGTCCGCCTCGGACAGACGGCCCTTGCCACGGAGGTTCTTGAAGGTCGCTGCAAGGCGGTCGGAGAGGGTATCGAACACGGCGGTCGCGGATCCTCGGTGTCGGGGGCGGTCGGATTGCCCTCCAGGGTATCCGGCCGCTCGAAGTGTGTGCCCCCTCCCGCCCGATCCGGCGGGAGGCGGCGGTCGGACCGGCGGTTCAGCGCAGCGCCGCCTCCAGGGCGCGGGCCAGGTCGACGGCCTCCTCGTCGGGGAGGAGGGAGCCGTCGGGGCGGGTGACGTACAGGGTGTCGACGGCGTTGGCGCCCAGGGTCGAGACGTGGGCGCTGCGCACGCGGACGGCGGCGCCCTCCAGGGCGCGGCCGATGCGGTGGAGGAGGCCGGGGGCGTCCTGGGCGCGGACCTCGATGACGGTGGCGAGGCGGGAGTCGGCCGCGGCGACGGTGACGCGTGGCGGCGGGGCGGTGAGGCCGCGCCGGCGCGGGTAGGCGGCGTCGCGCTCGGCCAGGCGGGCGGGGACGTCGAGGGAGCCGTCGAGGGCGCGGACGAGGTCGGCGCGGAGCCGGGCCGCCTCGGGGAGGGAGCCGTACTCGGCGGCGACGCGCCAGTCGAGGACGAGGACGGAGCCGGAGCCGAGGGCGGTGGGGAGTTCCACCGCCCGCAGGTCCGCGGCGCGGACGGTGAGCCGGTGGAGGGCGAGGACGCCGGCGACGGCGGGGAGGACGCCGGGCTGGTCGGGCAGGGCGATGAGGAGTTCGACGCCGACGGGCTCGGGCTCCTCGGGCTCGGCGGCGACCGGCTCGGTGCGCAGGGCGAGGACGGGTTCGCCGGTGCGGAGCGCCTCGACGGCGAGGCGTTCCTGGTCGGCGCTGGGCGCGGCGGCCTCGGGGTCGGGCGGGGTCTCGCCTGCGAGGACGCCCGCGACCCGTTTGACCAGGTCGGCGACGAGCGAGGCGCGCCATGAGGACCAGGCGGCGGGGCCGGTGGCGAGGGCGTCGGCCTCGGTGAGGGCGTGGAGGAGTTCGAGGGTGCCGAGGGTGCCGACGGCCTGGGCGACGGCCTGGACGGTGGCGGGGTCGTCGAGGTCGCGGCGGGTGGCGGTCTCGACGAGGAGGAGGTGGTGGCGGACGGCGGTGGCGATGACGTGGACGTCGGTGCGGTCGAAGCCGATGCGGGTGGCGAGGTCGCGGGCGATGGTCTCGCCGGCGACGGAGTGGTCGCCGGGCCAGCCCTTGCCGATGTCGTGGAGGAGGGCGGCGACGAGGAGGAGGTCGGGGCGGCCGACGCGGCGGGTGAGGGAGGCGGCGCGGACGGCGGTCTCGACGAGGTGGCGGTCGACGGTCCAGGTGTGGACGGGGTTGCGCTGGGGCCGGCAGCGGACGCGCTCCCAGTCGGGCAGGAGCCGGGTGACGAGGCCCTCGGCCTCCAGGGCTTCCCAGACGGACACGGTCGCCTCGCCGGCGCCGAGGAGGGTGACGAGTTCCTCGCGGGCCTCGGCGGGCCAGGGCACGGGGAGGGGTCGGGCCGTGGCGGCGAGGCGGCGGACGGCGTGCAGGGAGATCGGCAGGGCGGACTGGGCGGCCGCGGCGGCGGCCCGCAGGGGCAGCACGGGGTCGCGTTCGGGCCGGGCGCTGAGGGCGAGGACGGCCTCGCCGTCCATCTCGACGACGCCTTCGGCGAGCGGGGTGCGCTCGACGGGCGGTTTCCCGCCGGAGCGGCCGCCGAGGAGGGAGCGCAGCCGGGGGCGGGCGGAGCGGGCCTTGAGGACGCGGTGGACCTCGCGCCAGGTGACGTCGGCGGCGTACGAGATGGTCCGGGCGGCCTCGTACACCTCGCGGAGCAGGGTGTCGGCGTCGAGGAGGCCGAGTTCGGCGGCGACGGAGTCCTGTTCCTGGAGGGCGAGCCGGTCGGTGGCCCGCCCCGTGGCGAGGTGGAGGGCGTCGCGGGCGTCGAGGAGGCGGCGACGGGCGTCGTCGAGGCCCTCGCGGGGGGCGTCGGCGAGCCAGGAGGCGGCGACGGCGCGCAGGGCCTGTGCGTCGCGGAGGCCGCCGCGGGCCTCCTTGAGGTCGGGTTCGAGGAGGTACTGGAGCTCGCCGGCGCGTTCGGCGCGTTCCCGGCAGAGGGCGTCGAGCTCGGGGAGGCGCCGGGGGGCCTGGTTGCGCCAGTCGGCGAGGACGGTGGTGCGCAGGGCGGCGACGATCCCGGCGTCGCCGGCGACGGTCCGGGCGTCGAGGAGGCCGAGCTGGACCTTGAGGTCCTCGCCGGCGGTGGTGCGGGCCTCGGCGAGGGTGCGCACGGAGTGGTCCAGGGCGATGCCGAGGTCCCAGACGGGGTACCAGATCCGGTCGGCGAGGGCGGCGACGGCGGCCTTGTCGGCGGTGCCGTCGTGGAGCAGCAGCAGGTCGAGGTCGCTGCGGGGGGAGAGTTCGGCGCGGCCGTAGCCGCCGACGGCGACGAGGGCGACGCCGCGGGGCGGCCGGGCCGCGGCGAACAGGCCGGACAGCCAGTCGTCGGTGAGGCGGGCCAGGGCGGTACGGCGCGGCGGCCCGGACCGCTCCTTCTCGTGGAGAAGGAGCAGCCGGGCCGCCGCGTAACCGCCGGGTCCCGAATCTTCGGTCTCTGTACTCGCGTCGAGGCTCGTCACCCGGCGGCTCCTCACGTGTGCTTACAGTGCGTCCGGACCGCGTTCACCGGTGCGGACCCGTACGGCGGTCTCGACCGGCACGCTCCACACCTTGCCGTCTCCGATCTTGCCGGTCCGGGCGGCCTTGACGACGACGTCGATGAGCTGTTCGGCGTCGTCGTCCTCGACGAGGACCTCGATGCGGATCTTGGGGACGAGGTCGACGGTGTACTCGGCGCCCCGGTAGACCTCGGTGTGGCCGCGCTGGCGGCCGTAGCCGCTGGCCTCCGTGACGGTGAGCCCGTGGACGCCGAAGGCCTGGAGGGCCTCCTTGATCTCGTCGAGCCGGTGCGGCTTCACGACCGCGGTGATGAGCTTCATGCGTCCACCTTCTTGTTCTCCGTGACGGCCGGGGCGGGGGCCGCGGCGGTGGAGCGCGAGGACGCGCCGCCGCCGGCTCCGCTGAAGTCGTACGCGGTCTCGGCGTGCTCGACCTGGTCGATGCCGGAGACCTCGTCGTCCTCGGTGACCCGCATCCCCATCGTCCTGTCGATGATCAGGGCGAGTACCGCGGAGACGATCAGAGAGTAGGCCAGGACCGCGAAGACGCCGACCGCCTGCTTGCCGAGCTGCTCCAGGCCGCCGCCGTAGAAGAGGCCCTTGGCGTCGGACTGGACGCCGCCGGTGGCGAAGAAGCCGACGAGGAGGGAGCCGACGACACCGCCGACGAGGTGGACGCCGACGACGTCGAGGGAGTCGTCGTAGCCGAACTTGTACTTGAGGCCGACGGCCATGGCGCACAGGAGGCCGGCGACGGCGCCGACGGCGATCGCGCCGAGCGGGCTGACGGCACCGCCGGACGGGGTGATGGCGACGAGGCCGGCGACGGCGCCGGAGGCCGCGCCCAGGGTGGTGAAGGAGCCGTGGCGGATCTTCTCGTAGGCGAGCCAGGCGAGCATGGCGGCGGCGGTGGCGACCTGGGTGTTGACGAACATCACGGCGCCGACGCCGTCGTCGTTGCCGAGCCAGGAGCCGGCGTTGAAGCCGAACCAGCCGAACCAGAGGAGACCGGCGCCCAGCATGACCAGCGGGAGGCTGTGCGGGCGCATCGGGTCCTTCTTGAAGCCGACGCGCTTGCCGATGACGAGGATGACGCCGAGGGCGGCGGCGCCGGCGTTGATGTGGACGGCCGTGCCGCCGGCGAAGTCGATGACGCCCATCTCGAAGAGCCAGCCGCCGGAGCCCCAGACCCAGTGGGCGACGGGGAAGTAGACGACCGTCACCCAGAGGGTGATGAAGAGGGCCCAGGCGGTGAACTTGACGCGGTCGGCGAGGGCGCCGCTGATGAGCGCGGGGGTGATGATCGCGAACATCAGCTGGAAGACGGCGAAGACGTAGACCGGGATGGTGTAGCCGTCCCAGAGCTCGGTGATGCCGATGCCGCTGAGGCCGACGTACTCGGAGGACCAGCCGATGAGCGATCCGGAGTCGGTGCCGAAGGCGATGCTGAAGCCGTAGAGCACCCACAGGATCGTGACGATCCCGAGGCTGATGAAGCTCATCATCAGCATGTTGAGGGTGGACTTGACGCGGACCATGCCTCCGTAGAAGAAGGCCAGGGCCGGGGTCATCAGCATGACCAGGGCGGAGCAGATGAGCATGAACCCGGTGTTGGCGGCGGACAGCTCGGGGGCGTCTGCTGCCAGGGTCGTGATGGCTGGTGCCATCGGCGTCTCCTCGTCGTCGAATGCGGCCTGTGCGGGGCGGGGCCGGGGAGCGGCCGGCCGTGAGGGGCGTGGCCGGTTATGGGCCAGAGATTCGCGCAGCGCGGTTTCCGTCGATGCCGCTCGATGTTTCGGCCCAGTGACGAAGGAGTGGGGCGTGTTACGCGACCGTGAACGGCCGTGATCACGCGGTGGGGGTGCCGGTGCCCGTCCGCGTCCGTCGGCGGACGACGGACCGGCCGCGTCGGGCGTCCGTGTGACCTTGCGGCGGGGGAGCCGAGTCGGGCAGTACGGGACGTCCGGCGCGGCCGGCGTGGAGGGGGGCGCGGGGCCCGGGTCAGACCGCCTCGGCGGCCTCGGGGAGGAGCTGGGTGAGCCGGTCGGTGAGGTCGACGACCTCGGCGACGTCGCTGTAGGTGCGGGCGGCCTGGTCGACGGTCTTGCGGAGCCGGGTGTTGACCCGCTCGGACCGGATGCTGCGGGCGACCCCGAGGGCCTTCTCGGCGAGGACGACGGACTGCTCGGGCTCGCGCTGGAGGAGGTGGACGGTGGCCATGCCGATCAGGTTGAGCGCGTAGGACCGCTGGTGGTCGGGGTCCTTCTCGAAGAGCGCGACGGCCCGCTCCATGACGGGTTCGGCGAGCGAGGCGTAGGTCGGGGAGCGTCCGGCGACGTAGGCGAGGTCGCGGTAGGAGTGGGAGTTCTCGCCGTTGAGCTCGGCCTCGGAGAAGAAGCCGATCCAGTCGGGCTCGGGCTCGCCGTCGAGGCCGACGTCGGCGAAGGTGTCCTCGGCCATCCGCACGGCCCGCTTGCACTTGGAGGGCTGTCCCATGTTGGCGTAGGCGCGGGCCTCCATCGCATACAGCATCGCCTGGGTGCGCGCGGTGGCGCAGTCTCGACTGCCGTACTGGGCGAGGTGGATGAGTTCGAGGGCGTCGTCGGGCCGGCCGAGGTGGATCATCTGGCGGCTCATGGAGGACAGGATGTACGAGCCGAGGGGCTTGTCGCCGGCCTCCTTGGCGGCGTGCAGCGCGAGCACGAAGTACTTCTGGGCGGTGGGCTGGAGCCCGACGTCGTAGCTCATCCAGCCGGCGAGCTCGGCGAGTTCGGCGGCGCAGGTGAAGAGGCGCCGGGAGGTGGCGGCGGGCTGGGGCTCCTGGAGGAGGTCGGTGACCTCGTGGAGCTGGCCGACGACGGCCTTGCGGCGCAGTCCGCCGCCGCACTGGGCGTCCCACTTGCGGAACATGGCGGTGGTGGACTCCAGGAGGTCGAGTTCGACCTCGGAGAGCCGGTGGGGGCGGCGGGCGTCGGCGAGGGGGTCGGGCCGCTCGGCCTCGCCGACGGGGGTGGGCACCAGCCAGCGCTGCATCGGTTCGATGAGGGCGGGTCCCGCGGCGAGCGAGAGGGAGGAGCCGAGGAAGCCGCGGCGGGCGAGCATCAGGTCGCTGCGGGAGAACTCGCTGAGCAGGGCGACGGTCTGCGGGCCCGCCCAGGGCAGGTCGACGCCGGAGACGGAGGGCGACTGGTGGGCGGTGCGCAGGCCGAGGTCCTCGACGGCGACGACGGAGCCGAAGCGCTCGGAGAACAGCTCGGAGAGGATCCGCGGGATGGGTTCGCGGGGCTGCTCCCCGTCGAGCCAGCGCCGGACGCGCGAGGTGTCGGTGGAGATGTGGTGCGCGCCCATCTGGCGCGCACGGCGGTTCACCTGCCGCGCGAGTTCGCCCTTGGACCAGCCGCTGCGCACGAACCACGAGCCCAGCTGCTCGTTCGGGCGCTTGCCGGCAGTCGTACCGTCTGCGCCGTTGCCGCCCACTGGAACGCCCCCATCCACCTGAATGCCTGTCGTGCGAAGCCCTATCAGAATGCCGCGTCCGGCGGCCCCCGTCCGGCGTTCGCACTCCTTCGAACGGGAAACCGGGTTGCCCCCGGCATACCCGCCCGCGTGAGCGACCCCCGGGTTCGTGTACCGAAAGTAATCCTACGATCACCGCTCCACGAGGGCGATTCAAGAAACGCCACCATTCGCCACCCCTTCGAATGAACTCGCCGAGCGTGGAACGCGATTCACTTGACATGCGACGAACCGGAGTCGGCGCACGGTAGCGCGGAGAGGCGCACGCCACGGTCCGCACCACCCTTTTCGCGTCAGTGCGCCATCCTCGGCGACGGAACGTGACGAAGGGTGACGGCGATACTTCGGGTCGTAACCACCGGCAGGCTCGACCCGTTGGAGGGGGCATGGGTTTCACGATCGGCGGCATTCGTGAGATGCGGTCCGGCGTACGCCGCCGCGTACGCACCACGGAGTGCACTGCGGTGGCGGAGTACACGGGACTGTGGGGCTGGGACGTGGTCCCCGGGGCGCGGGCCGTCTCCGGCCAGTGCTCCTGCGGCGACCGGAGGTGCCGCGCCCCCGGCGCACACCCCCTCTCCTTCGCGGATCCGGTCCCGGCGGGCGCCGGTCTCGACGTCGCCACCAAGGCGTGGTCCGCGTACCCCGGCGCGGCGCTGCTGCTGCCGGTGGGCCGGGCCTTCGACGTGATCGAGGTCGCGGAGGCGGCGGGCCGGCGGGCGCTGGTGCGGCTGGAGCGCATGGGACTGCCGCTGGGTCCGGTGTGCGCGACGCCGACCGGGCGGGCGCGGTTCTTCGTGGCGCCGGGCGCGGCCGCCGAGCTGCCGCAGCTGCTCTACCGGATGGGCTGGGACGACGCCGGCCTGGACCTGCACTGTCTGGGGCCGGGCAGCCACATCACCGCTCCCCCGTCGGACCTGGGCGGGATGGGGCCGGTGCGCTGGCTGCGGCCGCCGACGCTGGACACGGCGGGAGCGCCGCCGCAGGCGCGGCTGCTGCTCGGCACGCTGGCGTACATCTGCCACCGGACGCACTTCTGATCCCCGTCCGGTTCCGCCGCCCGCTCCCCCGCGTACGGAAGGGCCCTCGCCACCGGGTGGCGAGGGCCCTTCCGTGTGCCGCGCGGGGTGTCAGTCGCCGATCAGGGCGTCGACGAAGGCGCCCGGCTCGAACGGGGCCAGGTCGTCGGGGCCCTCGCCCAGGCCGATCAGCTTGACCGGGACGCCCAGCTCGCGCTGGACGGCGACGACGATGCCGCCCTTGGCGGTGCCGTCGAGCTTGGTCAGCACGATGCCGGTGATGTCGACGACCTCGGCGAAGACGCGCGCCTGCACGAGGCCGTTCTGGCCGGTGGTCGCGTCGAGGACGAGGAGGATCTCGTCGAGCGGGCCGTGCTTCTCGACGACCCGCTTGACCTTGCCGAGCTCGTCCATGAGGCCGGTCTTGGTGTGGAGCCGGCCGGCGGTGTCGATGAGGACGACGTCGGCGCCCTCGGCGATGCCCTCCTTGACCGCGTCGAAGGCGATCGACGCCGGGTCGCCGCCCTCGGGGCCGCGCACGGTGCGGGCCCCGACGCGCTCGCCCCAGGTCTGGAGCTGGTCGGCGGCGGCGGCGCGGAAGGTGTCGGCGGCGCCGAGGACGACGGACTTGCCGTCGGCCACGAGGACCCGGGCCAGCTTGCCGGTGGTGGTGGTCTTGCCGGTGCCGTTGACGCCGACGACCATGACGACGCCCGGGACGTCCGCGGGGCTCTCGGTCTTCACCGTGCGGTCGAGTTCGGGACCGAGCAGGGCGACGAGCTCCTCGCGGAGCAGCCCCCGCAGCTCGTCGGGGGTGCGGGTGCCCAGCACCCTGACCCGCTCGCGGAGCCGGTCGACGAGCTCCTGGGTGGGGGCGACGCCGACGTCGGCGGTGAGGAGGGTCTCCTCGATCTCCTCCCAGGTGTCCTCGTCGAGGTGCTCGCGGGACAGGAGCGTCAGCAGCCCCTTGCCGAGCGAGTTCTGGGAGCGGGCGAGGCGGGCCCGCAGCCGTACGAGACGGCCGGCGGTGGGCTCCGGGACCTCGATCTCGGGGGCCTCGGGCTCGGCGACGACGGGGTCCTCGACGGCGGCCGGGGTCCCGGTGGCCTCCTCGGCCGAGGGGAGCCGGACCTCCTCGACCGTGCGGCGTGGTTCCTCCCGCGGCGTCTCCGCCTCCTCGCCGACGTGCGGTTCGGCGGGCGGAGCGGTGATGGTCGGCGTGGTGGACGGCGGCTCGGCCGGCGGCAGCTGCTTCTTCTTGCGGCCGCTGATCACGAGCCCGCCCGTCACGGCGACCGCGACGACCAGAGCGATGACTACAGCAAGGATGAGTTCCATAACCCGACCAGTATCGGCCACGAAGGGACCGGAGAAGCAGCACGTACGCTGGGTGGGTCCCCCCACATCTGTACGGAGTACCCCCATGCCCCACGCCTCCGAAGCCGAAGGCGCGACGCTCGACGGTGCCATGGAGACCCGCGGTCTCGAACCCGTCCCCGACGCCGAACGGACCGGCCGGGTCCGCGAGCTCTTCCCCACCTGGGTCGCCGCCAACATCAGCGTGCTGCTGCTCACGATGGGCGCCGGTCTGATCGTCTTCAACGGCCTGAACTTCTGGCAGGTGCTGGTGGTGGCGGTCGCCGCACCGGTCCTGTCGTACGGGATCGTGGGGGTGATCTCGCTCGCGGGCAAGCGCGGCGGGGCGCCGGGCATGGCGCTGTCCCGCGCCGTGTTCGGTCAGCGCGGGAACCTCTTCCCCGGCGCGCTGATCTGGGTGGCCCGCTGGGGCTGGGAGACGATCAACGCGGTGACCGGCGCGTACGCCGTGCTGACCGTGCTGGACCTGCTCTTCGGCGTGAAGTCGAACACGCTCCTCATCGTGGTGACGCTGCTGCTGTTCGTCACCTGCACCTTCCTGGTCTCGGGGCTCGGGATCCAGGCGCTGCGGGTGTGCAGCACGTGGTCCACGTACCTCTTCGGCGCCTTCTCGGTGCTCGTGCTGGCCTATCTGGTGGCGGACACCGACTGGTCGGCGGTCTTCGGGAAGCCGGCCGGTTCGACGGCGATGCTGATCGCGGGCATCGGCACGATCGCGGCGGGCGGCATCAGCTGGGTGCCCTCGGGTCCCGACTTCACCCGCTACCTGCCCCGGACGGCCTCCTCGCGCGCGGTGGTCGGCTCGACCGTCGGCGGCGCCGGGATCGTGGTCCTGCCGATGGTGCTGATGGGCGCGGTGATGGCGGTGTCCACGCCGGACCTGGCGTCGGCGCAGGACCCGGTCTCCTTCATCGGCGAGCTGCTGCCGATGTGGATCTCGGTGCCGTACCTGGTGATCGCCCTGATCGGGATGCTGCTGATCAACTCGATGTCGATGTACTCGGCCGGGTTCACGGCGCAGACCCTGGGGATCAGGGTGTCGCGGGCGGCGGCGGTCAGCGTGAACGCGGTGATCAGCCTGGTCTTCGGCTTCCTGCTGATGGTGGTGGCGACGAGCTTCATCGGCTCGTTCATCTCGTTCCTGACCCTGCTCGCGGTGGCGTTCTCGGCGTGGATCGGGGTCTTCGGCGTGGACATGCTGCGGCGGCGCGCGTACGACGCGGAGGCGCTGATGGACACGACCCGGACCAGCGCGTACTGGTACCGGGGCGGCTTCGCCTGGCAGGCGACGACCGCGTGGGCGGTGGCGCTGGCCGCGGGGCTGCTCTTCACCCGGGTCGACTGGTTCGCCGGGCCGCTGTCCGCCTCCTGGATCGGCGAGAACGGTCTGGGCTGGGCGGCGACGATCGTGGTCGCCGGGGTGCTGTACGCGGTGCTGCCGCGCACGCCGGAGAGGACCGCGCCGGTGCCCGCCGAGGTGCGCGAGACCGTTTCCATCTGACGCCGCGTCAGCTAACGTCCCCCTTCCGCGCACCCGCGAAGGGGGACTTCCCATGCCGTTCAGCGTCGTACGGTTCAACCTCGTCGATCCCCGCCCCACCCCGGACTCCCTCTCGGAGCGCTACCGGGCCGCGCTCGCCATGGCGGCGTACGCCGACGAGCACGGCGTCGACACCGTGCAGACCGAGGAGCACCACGGTGCCGAGAACAACTGGCTGCCCTCGCCCTTCGTCTTCGCCGGCGCCGTCTTCGGCGCCACGCGCCGGATCGCGGTCACGGTCTCGGCGATCATCGGCCCGCTGCACGACCCGCTCCGCCTCGCCGAGGACATCGCGGTGCTCGACCTGCTCGGCGGGGGCCGGCTGGTGACGGTGGCGGGGATCGGCTACCGCCCGGAGGAGTACGAGGAGCGCGGGGTCGACTGGGGGCGGCGGGGCCGGCTGCAGGACGAGCTCCTGGAGACCCTCCTCGCCGCCTGGACCGGCGAGCCGTTCACCTACCGGGGCCGCACGGTGCGGGTCACCCCCCGGCCCCTCACCCGGCCCCACCCGCTGCTGCTGGTCGGCGGCTCGTCGCGGGCGGCGGCCCGGCGGGCGGCCCGGCTGGGGCTGCCGCTCTTCCCGAGCGCGCACCTGCCGGAACTCGAGACGTACTACCGGGAGCGGTGCGCGGAGTACGGCACGGAGGGCTGGACGATGATGCCGGCCGAGGAGACCCCGCTGCTGCACGTGTCGGAGGACCCGGACCGGACCTGGGCGGAGTACGGGGAGCACTTCCTGCACGAGGCGCGGACCTACGCCTCGTGGCAGTCCAAGGACATCCGGTCGGCGGTGCGTTCGGCGGCGACGACCGTGGCGGAGCTGCGGGCTGAGGGGGTCTACCGGGTCGTCACGCCGGAGGAGTGCCGGTCGCTCGGCCTGGAGAGCCTCGTGCTGCATCCGCTGTGCGGCGGGATGCCGGTCGAGGAGGGGTGGCGGAGCCTGCGGCTGTTCTGCGACGACGTGCTGCCCCGGCTCGGGGCGTGAGCCTCGGCCGGGGCAGTCGTCGTGAGGAGCGGGGCAGCGGGGATCAGCCCATCTCCTCCAACGCCTTGCCCTTGGTCTCCTTGACGTACCGCAGTACGAAGGGGATCGAGAGCACGGCGAAGGCCGTGTAGATCATGTAGGTGCCGGAGAGGTTCCAGTCCGAGAGGGACGGGAAGCTGGCGGTGATGGCCCAGTTGGCGATCCACTGGGCGGAGGCGGCGACGCCCAGGGCCGCGGCGCGGATCCGGTTGGGGAACATCTCGCCGAGGAAGACCCAGACGACCACACCCCACGAGAGGGCGAAGAAGAGGACGAAGACGTGGGCGGCGACGAGCGCCACGACGCCCTGCGTCTCCGGGAGCTTGCCGTCGACGAGGTCGGCGGAGAAGGCCCACGCCTCCACGGCGAGGGCGATCGCCATGCCGACGGAGCCGACGAGGGCGAGCGGCTTGCGGCCGACCCGGTCGACCAGGACCATCGCGATCACGGTGCCGATGATGTTGATGATCGACGTGGTGAACGAGTAGAAGAACGAGCTCGACGGGTCGATGCCGACGGACTGCCAGAGCGTCGCGGAGTAGTAGAACGCGACGTTGATGCCGACGAGCTGCTGGAAGACGGAGAGGCCGATGCCGACCCAGACGATGGGCAGCAGCCGGTACCTGCTGCCCGCGACGAGCAGGTCCTTGAAAGTGGACTTGTGCTCGCTGCGCATGGCGCGGTCGATCTCGGCGACGCGCCGGTCGAGGTCGACGCCCTGGCCCTCGACCTCGGCCAGGACCTCCTTGGCGCGCTCGGTCTTCCCGACGGAGATGAGGAAGCGGGGGGACTCCGGGATCGCGAAGGACAGCATGCCGTAGAGGAGCGCGGGCACGACCATCACGCCGAGCATCCACTGCCAGGCCTCCAGGCCGCCGATCTCGCCGCGCTGGTCGCCGTCGGCGAGCTGGAGGATGCCGTAGTTGACCAGCTGGGAGATGGCGATGCCGATGACGATCGCGGCCTGCTGGAAGGAGCCGAGGCGGCCGCGGTAGGCCGGCGGGGCGACCTCGGCGATGTACGCGGGGCCGATGACGGAGGCCATGCCGATGGCGAAGCCGCCGATGATCCGCCAGAGCGCCAGGTCCCAGAGGGCGAAGGGCAGCGCGGAGCCGACGGCGCTGACGGCGAAGAGGACCGCGGAGATCTGCATGCAGCGGATGCGGCCGATCCGGTCGGCGATGCGGCCGGCGGTGGCGGCGCCGATGGCGCAGCCGATCAGGGCGATGGCGATGACCTGGGCGAGGGTGCCGGAGCCGATGTCGTAGCGGTCCCGGATCGCCTCGACGGCGCCGTTGATGACGGAGCTGTCGTATCCGAAGAGGAATCCGCCCATCGCGGCGGAGGCCGTGATGAAGATGACGTGGCCGAGGTGGTCCGGATGTGCGGTGCGGCCGCCGGAAGGCGGCGGTGTGGGCGCCTGCGCGGTATTGGACACATGGACTCCTCGATGGGGGGAAGCCCTTCCAGTGGCGCACAACTTCACGCCGCCCACCACGTGAAGGTAAAAGCAACGTTGCAGAGACTATGCCTTCAAGTTTCGAAGTCAAGAGGCAATGTCATGTGATTTAAAGAGGCTCTGAGGGGTAGACGTGTTCAACACTTGAACGCTTGAGGAGTCAGCGGAGCCGTTGGCTGATGACCTTCGAGACGCCGTCGCCCTGCATGGAGACGCCGTACAGCGCGTCCGCGACCTCCATCGTCCGCTTCTGGTGGGTGATCACGATCAGCTGCGAGGACTCCTGGAGCTCCTGCATGATCCGGATCAGCCGCTGGAGGTTGGTGTCGTCCAGCGCGGCCTCCACCTCGTCCATCACGTAGAACGGGCTGGGCCGCGCCTTGAAGATGGAGACGAGCAGCGCCACGGCCGTCAGCGACCGCTCGCCGCCCGAGAGCAGCGACAGCCGCTTGACCTTCTTGCCCGGCGGGCGGGCCTCCACGTCCACGCCGGTGGTGAGCATGTCGTCCGGATCGGTGAGGATCAGCCGGCCCTCGCCGCCGGGGAAGAGCCGTGAGAAGACGCCCTCGAACTCGCGGGCGGTGTCCCGGTACGCCTCCGTGAAGACCTGCTCGACGCGGACGTCGACCTCCTTCACGACCTGAAGCAGGTCGGTCCGGGTCTTCTTCAGGTCCTCCAGCTGCTCCGAGAGGAAGCGGTGCCGCTCCTCCAGGGCCGCGAACTCCTCCAGGGCCAGCGGATTGACCTTGCCGAGCTGGTGGTGGGCCCGCTCGGCGGCCCTGAGCCGCTTCTCCTGCTCCGAACGGACGAACGGCCGCGCCTCGGCCGCGTCCCCGGCGCCCTCCGCCCCCTCGCTCCCCTCCACGGCCGGCGACGGCGGGACCGGCTGGTCGGGGCCGTACTCGGCGACCAGGTCGGCCGCCTCCACCCCGAACTCCTCCAGCGCCTTCGCCTCCAGCTGCTCGATCCGCAGGCGCTTCTCGGCGCCGAGCACCTCGCCCCGGTGCACCGAGTCGGTCAGCTTGTCGAGCTCGGCCTTGAGGTCACGCGCCCGCGACCTGGCGGCCGTCAGCCCCTCCTCGCGGTCGGCCCGGGCGGCCTGGGCCGCCACCCGCTCCGTCTCGGCGCGCCCGAGCGAGACCTCGACGTGGGCCAGGAGCGCGCGGGCGCCCGCCGCGACCGCGCCCGCGACCCGCTCCTCGTGGCGCAGCCGCGCCCGGCGCTGCTCGGCACGCGCGCGTGCCTCGCGTTCGGCGCGGGCGGCCCGGTCCAGCGAGTCGGCCCGTCCGGCCAGGCCCTTGACCCGTTCCTCGTGGGTACGGACCTGGAGCCGGGCCTCCATCTCCGTCTGGCGCGCGTTGGAGCCGTCGATGGCGAGCCGGTCGCGGACGGAGGTGTCGGGCTCGTCCTCGCCGTCCGCGAAGGCGGTGGCCTCCTCGGCGACGAGCAGCCGTTCGGCCAGCTCCTCCGCGTCGGCGGTGGCCTTCTCCAGGGCCTCCTGGGCACGGGCGGCCGCGGCCGCGGTCCGCTCGGCCTCCCCCGCCGCTCCCCTGGCCTGGCCGGCGAGCCGGCCGAGCTGCTGCGCGACGGCCGACTTCTCGCGCTCGGCGGCGCGGCGGCGGCCGTCGAGCTCCTCCGCCAGCGCACCGGCGGTCCGGCGCCGCTCGTCTGCCTCGCGCTGTGCGGCGGCCAGCTCCTCGCAGCGGACGGTCAGTTCCTCCAGCTCGGCGGCGGCCTCGGCCACCGACGCCTGGACCTCCAGCATGCTGGGCGCCCCCGCGGAGCCGCCCTGCGCGAAGTGGGCGCCCAGCAGGTCGCCTTCGGCGGTGACGGCGGTGGCCCAGGGCTTCGCCCGGACCAGCTCGGCCGCCTCGTCGAGGTCCTCCACGACCACGATCCCGGCCAGCAACCGACGCACGGCGCCCTGGAGTTCGGCCGGACCTCGCACCAGGTCCGCGGCGAGGCGGAGGCCGTCGCCGTCCCCGGCGGGGGCGGGGTCGGGGGCTCCGGTCAGCACCAGGGAGGCGCGGCCCGCGTCCTGCTTGCGCAGCAGGCGCAACGCCTCGGCCGCCGCGGAGGGGCCGGTCGCGGCGACCGCGTCGGCCGCGGCGCCGAGGGCGGCGGCGACGGGGACCTCGTACCCCGGTGCGACGGTGAGGAGTTCGGCCGCGGGGCCGAGAAGTCCGGTGAGGCCGGCGGCGAGAAGGGCGCCCGTGCCGTCCTTGCGGCGCAGGCCGAGGGCGAGCGTCTCGTGCCGGGCGCGGGTCGCCGCTCGGCGGCGCTCGGCGGTTCCGGCGGCCTCGCGCGCGGCGCCCAGGTCGGCCTCCGCGTCGGCCAGTTCGCGGCGCGCCGCCTCGTACCGGGCGGCGTGCTCGGTGTCCTCGGCGTCGAGGCCGTCCACCTCGGCCCTGAGCTGTTCGTACTCCTCCTGGGCGGCGACCGCCCGGTCCCCCGCCTCGTCGCGGGCGGCGGCCAGCCGGTCGATCTCGGCCCGGGCGGAGGCGGCGCGCGAGCGGGCCGCGTTCACCTGGCCGTGGAGCCGGGCGAGGCCCTCGCGCCGGTCGGCGATGGCCCGGGCCAGGTCCTTGAGACGGCGCTCCTCCGCCGCGAGCGCCGCTTCCAGCTCGGCGCGGTGGGCGATGGTGTCCTCCAGGGCGCGTTCGGCCGCCTCCAGGGCCGCTTCGAGCTCCGCCTCCTGTTCGCGGATCCGGGCGGCCTCCCGCTCCAGGTCCTCGGGGTCGCGGCCGCGCCGCTCCTCGGCGGGGGCGGCGGTCGCGCTCTTCACGCGCGCGTCGGCCAGGGAGACCGTGCCGCGGACGCGCTCGGCGAGCTGTGAGAGGGCGTACCAGCTCTGCTGGGCGCGCTCCAGGCGGGGCACGAGGGCACGGGCCTGCGCCTCCAGGTCCGCCTCGCGGGCGAGGGCGGCCCGCAGCTCGGCCTCGGTCGCCTCCCGGCGCGCGAGGAGCGCGGCCTCGTCGGCGACCTCCGCCGTCAGCGCCCGCTGGAGGTGGACGAGGTCGTCGGCGAGGAGGCGCAGGCGGGCGTCGCGCAGGTCGGCCTGGATGACGACGGCCCGGCGGGCGACGGCGGCCTGCCGGCCGAGCGGCTTGAGCTGGCGGCGCAGTTCGTCGGTGAGGTCCTGCACGCGCGCGAGGTTGGCCTGCATCGCGTCCAGCTTCCGCAGCGCCTTCTCCTTGCGCTTGCGGTGCTTGAGGACTCCGGCGGCCTCCTCGATGAAGGCACGGCGGCCCATCGGGTCGGCGTGCAGCACCGAGTCGAGCTGCCCCTGGCCGACGATGACGTGCATCTCGCGCCCGATGCCGGAGTCGGAGAGCAGGTCCTGGAAGTCGAGCAGCCGGCAGGTGTCGCCGTTGATCTGGTACTCGCTGCTGCCGCCCCGGAACATGATCCGGGTGAGGGTGACCTCGGCGTAGTCGATGGGCAGCGCGCCGTCGGAGTTGTCGATGGTCAGGGAGACCTCGGCGCGGCCGAGCGGCGGGCGCCCGGTCGTGCCGGCGAAGATGACGTCCTCCATCTTGCCGCCGCGCAGCGACTTGGCGCCCTGCTCGCCCATGACCCAGGACAGCGCGTCCACCACGTTGGACTTGCCCGAACCGTTGGGACCCACGACGCACGTGATCCCTGGCTCGAACCGGAGGGTGGTGGCCGAGGCGAACGACTTGAATCCGCGGAGGGTCAGGGCCTTGAGGTGCACCCCGGGGACTCTACCGGGGCCTCCGCGTTTCACCCGCGAAGGTGCAGGGCAGATCCTCGGGTGAGAAGGGGTGGGACAAGGGGGAAACAACGGGTGAAAGAAAGAAGGGACGCCGAAGCGCCCCTTGCATGTCCGGCTGTACCGCGCCCGGCTGCGCCGAGTGCGGCTGTGCCGGCGGGAGTGTTTCCCACCTGGCCCTCAGGGGCTGGGCTGTCAGGTGAGCGCAGGCTCCGCCTGGGGTACGTCGAGGTCGATGCTGTTGAGCAGCGACTCTCCCTGGTGCTGAGCGGCGGCAGCCGCGAGCGAGTCGTTCTCGGACTGAATCCGTACCAGCTCGGATTCGAGGTCCTGGACGCGCTGCTGAAGCCGTCGCATCTCGGCGAGGAGTCGCGGGTCGGAGCCGCCGACGTAACCGAGAAGCGCCTTTGCCATGATGGATGGTCCTCCACAATGAGTGACCGACCGTAGCGGTGTGGGTCGTGAGGGATTCGCACCCGCGGTGCTCGGCAGTACTGCTTGTCGTGCCGGTTCCACTGCCAAACAGCTAAGGTGCGCGGGGATTCCAGAGTCTCACCAAAAAGTTTGACGGTCAACACGATCACGCCCCGTTCGAAGGGCCGACCGAGGAGTCCACGGCCGCTCAGAGGGCGGCGGGGCCTCGCAACTCGGTGCCTCGGGGCGTCGCGATCATCCTTACCCGGCAGCCTCGCACGGCGGGCGCGCATTGGCAACCACCAGGGGGTTTCCCCTTCGGGCGACGGTTACCGCCCGTCCGTCCGGTGCCCCTCTCGGTCACCGGACGGGGGTCGCGGCGCGTGACGGTCAGCGGATGGCGAAGCCCTCGTAACCGCCGCGCGGGGTGTCCCAGATCTCAGTGACACCGTCGACGCGTCCGGGTGTGTCGGACGAGTGCAGCCACTCCAGGAGACGGTGGCAATTCTCACGCGGCCCTTCCGCCACGACCTGCACACGGCCGTCGTCGAGGTTCAGGGCGAAGCCCACCATGCCGCCGATCTCCAAGGCGTTTGCCCTGGTGAACCAGCGGAAGCCCACTCCCTGTACCCGGCCGCGCACCCAGGCGGTCATCCGCACGTCGTCGTTCATGGCTGCACGCTAACGGGTGGATTCCCTGATGAGCACATCGCCCCCCGCGTCTCATGGCGTACAGTCCCGACCGAACAAGCCTCACCCGTTCGGGCGCGAGCCGTTCGACGAACGGTCCGCACCGGAGCCGAGAGCAAAGATCAGCAAAGGCCGGCAAACGCCTGGTCAGGGTGGTCGGGCTCGGCACGGACCACGGGGAACGACCGCCCGGCGGGCATCCGCCCGCCGCGTGCGCCCCGCCGAACACAGACTCGGCGCGCACCGGCCCGACGAGGACCGGATCGCCGAAGGACCGGCACGACCAGCACAGGAAGGCAGGGCAGATGGGACGCCACCGTCGCTCCGGCGCCGCACCCGCCGCAGAAGACTACGCGGCGGGTTCGGACCGCCTGCACCGGGGTGCCCGCCGCAAGCGGCGCGGCTCCCCCGTGCGCACCGGACTGCTCAGCGCCTCCGCGGCGGTCGCCGTCGGCGCCGTCGCCGTCGCCTCGGGCCTGCTGCCCGGCGGGGAGACCTTCACGATGGGCAGCGCCGGCTCCGGCGAGCGGCCGGTGCAGACCGCCCGGCAGGCGCCGGAGCTGACGACGCAGGGCGGGGCCACCCAGACCCCGGCCGGCGAGTCGTCCGGCAGCGGCACGGGGACGCCGGCGAGCGGCAAGGCCGCCGGCGCCGCGAAGAAGACGGCCTCCCCCTCGGCGAAGCCGTCCGCGAAGCCCACACCGAAGCCCACCCCGACCCGGACGACGGCTCCCCGCCCCACCGCGCCCCGGACCTCGGCCGCGCCCACCACGGAGGCACCCGCCCCGAAGGCGCCCGAGCCGAAGCCGACGCGGACCACCGAGGCCCCGGTGCCCACGGCGACGGCCAAGGCGGGCTCCACCGCCGACCGCGGGGACGCCGCCGAGGCGGAGGTCCTGCGCCTCGTCAACGTCCAGCGGGCCGTCGTGGGCTGCTCGCCGGTCCGCGCGGACGCCCGCCTGGCGGATCTCGCCGGGGACTTCAGCGCGGACATGGCCGCCCGCGGCTTCTTCGACCACACCGACCCGGACGGGGCCACCCCGTGGGTCCGCGCGGAGAAGGCCGGCATCTCGGGCATGGGCGGCGAGAACATCGCCCGCGGCCAGGCGGACGCCGCTGCGGTCATGGCCTCGTGGATGAACAGCGACGGTCACCGCGCCAACATCCTCAACTGCGACTTCACGGCCCTCGGCGTCGGCGTCCACTTCGGCGACGGCGGCCCCTGGTGGACGCAGGACTTCGGCTACTGATCCGCCCGGCCGCTCCGGGAGAAGTGCGGGAGGGCCCCGTCACCACCTGGTGACGGGGCCCTCTCGCGTGCGGACGGTCAGACGGCGGCGCGGCCGGCGACGAAGGTGCGCGCGGTCAGGGCGACGCGGCGGCCGAGGTGCTCGGCGGTGGCGACGTCGGCCTTGTGGACGCCCTCGGGGCCGAGGTCGTTGTGGGTCTGGGCGCCGGCGCCGGCGAAGAAGCCGAGGCGGTTGAGGTCGTTCTCGGACGCGTCGCTGGTGTTCCAGCCGGGCTTCAGACCGAGGTTCACCCAGGTCATGCCGTGCTGGCCGGCGAGGGTCTGGAAGAACTGCAGGGTGTGCAGCTTGTCGCCGCTCTTGGAGCCGGAGTTGGTGAAGCCGGCGGCGAGCTTGTCCAGCCAGGCGTCGGCGAACCAGCGCTTCGAGGTCTCCTCGGCGAACCGGTGGAAGGCGCCGGACGCGGTGCCCATGTAGGTCGGGGAGCCGAAGACGATCGCGTCGGAGCCGTCGAGCAGCTCCCACTGGGCGTCGGTGATCCCGTCGACGTCGATCAGGTGGACGGTGGCGCCCGTGTCCGCGGCACCGGCGCGGACGGCCTCGGCGAGGACGGCGGTGTGGCCGTAGCCGGAGTGGTAGGCGATGGAGACGACGGGGGTGGTCACAGGAGGCTCCTCGAATGGGGGCGGCGGGCTGTGTCCAGAAGTAGAGCACTAACTTTTGGAAAGCGCAACCTCAGGGATAGCGCATCTCTGGTGGTAAGCGCTGCACGGGAGTACGGTGGACGCATGACCGACGACCTCGCCTACGACGTGTTCGCGCGCGCCTGCCCCTCGCGCGGCACGCTGGAACACGTGACGGGCCGCTGGGGCAGCCTCACCCTGGGCGCCCTGCACGAGGGGACCTTCCGCTTCAACGAGCTGCGGCGCCGGGTCGACGGCGTGAGCGAGAAGATGCTGTCGCAGACCCTGCACGCGCTGGAGCGCGACGGTCTCGTGCACCGCGAGGCGCAGCCCACCAACCCGCCGCGGGTCGACTACCGGCTCACCCCGCTCGGCCGCGACGTCGCGGAACGGCTGATCGGCCTGATCGCCCTGGTCGAGGGCCGGATGCCCGAGGTCGAGGCGGCCCGGGAGAGCTACGACGCGCAGCGCGCGGCGCCCGTGACGGGCTGAGCCCGCCGGATTCCCGGCCCGGCTGCCGGAACCGAGCGTCAGACGGTCGCGCGCGGCGGACGCTGGCAGCGCGGGCAGAAGTAGCTGGAGCGGTTCATCCAGGGCCGCCTGCGTATCGGCGTACCGCAGCGACGGCACGGCTCGTCCTCACGGCCGTAGGCGTCGAGCGAGCGGTCGAAGTAGCCGGACTCGCCGTTGACGTTGACGTACAGGCTGTCGAAGCTGGTGCCGCCGACCGCGAGGGCCGCGTTCATCACGTCCCGGACGTGGCCGAGGAGTTCCGTGGAGCGTGGCCGGGTCAGGGTCGCCGTCGGCCGGTCGTAGTGCAGCCGGGACCGCCAGAGGGCCTCGTCGGCGTAGATGTTGCCGACGCCGCTGATCAGCGACTGGTCCAGGAGCGCCCGCTTGACCGTCGTGCGGCGCAGCCGCAGCGCGCGGTGGAAGGCGTCGTCGTCGAACTCCGGGTCCAGCGGGTCGCGGGCGATGTGCCCGATGACGTCGGGCAGCCCGTCGGGGGTCTGGTCGTGCAGCGAGAGCCCGCCGAAGGTGCGCTGGTCGACGAAGCGGAGCTCGGTGCCCGTGGCGTCGTCGAAGCGGATGCGGATCCGCAGGTGCTTCTCGTCGACGGCCGCCTCGGGCTGGACGAGCAGCTGTCCGCTCATGCCGAGGTGTCCGAGGACGGAGGTGCCGGTGCCGGCGAGCGGGAGCCAGAGGTACTTGCCGCGGCGCCGCGCCACCTCGAACCGCTGCCCCGTCAGCCGGGCCGCGAAGTCCGCTCCGCCCGCCGGATGGCGTCGTACGGCCCGGGGGTGGAGCACGTCGACCTCGGTCACGGTCCGCCCGGCGACCCAGCGCTCCAGACCGCGGCGTACGACCTCGACCTCGGGCAGCTCGGGCACGGGGACTCCTCGGACGTCGACGACAGCGCCTCAACCCTACCGGCGCGCGGACCCCGGAAAAGACGAGAACCCCGCCCTGGGGCGGGGTTCTCGGGAAGCGGTGGGACGGGGCCGTCAGGCCGACGCCCGGTGCGCGGCAGGAGAGGGGTCGGCGACCTCTCCCGTGCCCGCCTCGGCAGCGGCCTTCGCCGCCGCCGCGCGCTCGTCCGCCGCGGCGCGAATCTCGCGCCACGCCGACTCGGCGGCCTGCTGTTCCGCTTCCTTCTTGCTGCGGCCGGTGCCGGTGCCGTACGAGACACCACCGACGCGGGCGGCAGCAGTGAAGACCTTCTCGTGGTCCGGGCCCTCTTCGGAGACGAGGTACTCGGGCACGCCCAGGCCCTCGGCCGCGGTGAGCTCCTGGAGACTGGTCTTCCAGTCCAGGCCGGCACCGAGGTTCGAGGACTTCTCGATCAGCGGGTCGAAGAGCCGGTGCACCAGCTCGGACGCCGCTTCGAGGCCCTGGTCGAGATAGACCGCACCGATCACCGCTTCGAGGGTGTCGGCGAGGATGGACGCCTTGTCCCGGCCGCCCGTGCCCTCTTCGCCCCGGCCGAGCCGGATGAAGGAGCCGAGTTCGAGGCCGCGGCCGACCTCCGCCAGCGCACGAGAGTTGACCACCGCGGCCCGGAGTTTGGCCAGCTGGCCTTCCGGCAGGTCGGGGTGGGTGCGGTACAGCGTGTCGGTGACCACCAGGCCGAGCACGGAGTCCCCGAGGAACTCCAGCCGCTCGTTGGTGGGCAGACCGCCGTTCTCGTACGCGTACGAGCGGTGCGTCAGCGCACGCACCAGAAGGGCGGACTCGAGCCGATAGCCGAGCCGCCCTTCCAGAAGCGTGTGGGACGAGGCATGGTCCGTCTTGTCGTCCGTCTTGCGGGACTCAGACATTGCGCCTCTCACCAGCCCAATCAGACCGAGAGGACCTGGCGCTTGTTGTAGGTGCCGCAGCTCGGGCACGCGATGTGCTGCAGCTTCGGCTCCTGGCAACGCTCACACGAAACCAGGGTGGGGACCGCAGCCTTCCACTGCGACCGGCGGTGGCGCGTGTTGCTGCGCGACATCTTCCGCTTCGGAACAGCCACGGCTACTTCTCCTGCTTCTCGGCGGCGCTTCGGACGTCCCCGTCAGAGGCTTTGCCGCTCATGTTGTCCTTCTCATCGGTTCCCAGCGAACCGGCGAGTCCCTGCAGTGCCGCCCAACGAATGTCGACGGCGTCATGGTGGTGGTCCGGGTTCTCGTTCAGGTTGGTCCCGCATTCGGAACACAGACCCGCACAGTCCTCCCGGCACACCGGCTGCATCGGCAGTGCGAGCACCACCGCATCACGCAGCACGGGTTCGAGGTCGAACATGCCGTCCTCGAGGGGGATCATGTCCTCGTCGTCCTCGGCTTCGTCGTCCGCGGCCGCCTTGGAGCGGCCCCGGTCGTCGGAGTCGGGGTACGAGAACATCTCCTGGAAGTCCACGTCGAGATCGAGCTCGACGGGCTCCAGACACCTTACGCACTCCCCCTCGGCCGATGCACGGGCGGTGCCTGTGACAAGCACCCCTTCCATGACCGACTCAAGACGGAGATCGATGTCCACCGCAGCGCCCTCGGGCACTCCGATGACTCCTTCGACGCCGAGGAGGCCGGGGGCCTCCACCGAGCGGGAGATCCGCTGGAGGGCACCAGGACGCCGTCCCAGCTCGTGTGTGTCGAACACGAGGGGATTGCGGTGGTCGAGGCGCGTGCTCAGGGCTCTTCCTGCTTTCGGAATCGTTCTCGGCGTGGAGAGGCTGCCGAACGTGGGCAGCAAGGATCGCGGGCATACGCGCGACCGAAGAGCCAGGATACTGGACGCTTCGCCCAGGGCCCAATCGGGGCTAGTGCCCCTGTTCGTACCGGCGGAGCTGGTCGAGGTCGATCATGCCCGTGTCGAAGAAGCTGGTCTCGTCGAGGGCGGCCGGCTGCTGCTGGGGGGCCTGGGGGGCGTAGCCCTGCTGCTCGTAGCCGTACTGCCCCTGGTAGGCGTACGGGTCGTGCTGCTGCTGGTACGCGTAGGGGTCGGGCTGCTGGTAGCCGTAGGCCGGGTCCTGCACGGGCTGCTGCGGGTAGCCGTAGGGGTCGGGCTGCTGCTGCGGGATCTGCGCCTGCTGCGGGGCCTGGACCGGCGCCGGCTCGGGGTCGGCGAGTTCGGCGAGACCGGCCAGGTAGTCGGCGTCGCTGGTGTGCACCGTGCCCCCGAGGCCGTCCTGGGCCGCCATGTGCTCGCCGAGGTCGTCGGTGGCGATCCGGCCGTTCAGCTTCTGCCGGCCGCGGCCGACGGCCTCCAGGGTCTTGCTGAGCACCGCCTCGAACGCGCCGAGCTTGGCGTCCACGTACGCGTCGGCCCGCTGGATCAGGGTCTGCGGGTCGGCGCTGTACTCGGGGGCGTCCGGGTCGGCGTACCCGTCCTGGTCGAGGCCCGGGCCGCGGCCGAGGAGCTTCTCGCGGCCCCGGTCGACGGAGCCGATGGTCTTGTTGAGGACGACCTCGAAGTTGGCGAGCTTGGAGTCGACGTAGTCGTCGGCCTCGGCGCGGACCTCCTCGGCCTCGCGGCGGGCCTCACCGAGGATGCGGTCGGCCTCCTCCTGCGACTGCCGGGCGACCTGGGTGTCGGAGACGATCGAGCCGCGCTCGGCGTGGGCGGCCTCGATGATGCGGTCCGCCTCCTGGCGGGCCTGCTCGACCATCTGCTCACGGCCGCCGATCAGCTCCTGCGCCTGGGCGAGGGAGCCGGGCAGGGCCTCCCGCACCTCGTCGAGCAGGGCGAGCAGCTCGGCCCGGTTGACCACGCAGGATGCCGACATGGGCATGGAGCGGGCGCCCTGTACGGTCGCGACGATCTGGTCGAGCTTCTTCTGCACGTCCACCGGGTGCTCGCCACTCTCTACAGCTGGATGGAGACGGACGGGACGACTGTAAGGGCAGTCGGCTCCCGTCCGACACCAGGTGACGGAGCGTCAGCGGCGGTGGCCGCGCGTCACTTCGCGGTCAGCCGCTCGGTCAGCCGCCCGAGGACCGCCGGGGGGACCAGGTGGGAGACGTCGCCGCCCCAGGCCGCGACCTCCTTGACCAGCGAGCTGGAGAGGAAGCTGTAGGTCGGGTTGGTGGGGACGAACAGCGTCTCCACGCCCGTCAGCCCGATGTTCATCTGGGCCATCTGCAGCTCGTAGTCGAAGTCGCTGACCGCGCGCAGGCCCTTGACGATCGCGGGGATGTCGCGCTGCTTGCAGAAGTCGACGAGAAGGCCGTGGAAGGACTCCACCTCGACGTTGCCGAAGTCGGCGGTGACCTCGCGGATCAGCTCGATCCGCTCGTCGACCGTGAAGAGGCCCTTCTTCGACTGGTTGATCATCACCGCGACGTGTACGACGTCGTACAGCTTGGAGGCGCGGGCGATGATGTCGAGATGTCCGTTGGTGATGGGGTCGAACGACCCCGGACAGACGGCGCGGCGCAACGTGGTTTCCTCGCTCTCCGGTCCGGTCATCGTGCGTCTTCGCACGTAGAGGCGGCGCGACCGTACCAAAACGTTCCCTCGCCGTAGCGACGGGACCGCAGGGGTTCGAAGCCGTCCGGCCAGCCGAACTCTCCGCCTCGGGTGCTGCGCTCCACGGTGACGAGGGCATCCTCGCTCAGCCAGCCCCCCGAGCGCAGTGTGAGGAGAATCTCGCGGAGTTCGTCGTCTCCGACGGCGTACGGCGGGTCCAGGAAGACGAGGTCGTACGGATCGGCGGGGGCGGGACCCGTGACGATCTGCTCCGCCTTGCCGGAGCGGAGTTCGGCGCCGGGCAGGCCGAGCGAGGCGATGTTCTCGCGGACCGTCCGGGCGGCGCGGGGCTCGGCCTCGACGAGGAGGGCGTGGACGGCGCCCCGGGAGAGCGCCTCCAGGCCGACCGCCCCGGAACCCGCGTACAGGTCGGCGACCCGGGCCCCGTCGAGGGTGCCGAGGAACGCCTCCCAGGTGGAGAAGAGGCCCTCGCGCGCCCGGTCGGAGGTGGGGCGGGTGCCGTTGCCTGGCGGCACTGCCAGGCGGCGCCCGCCGGCGGTCCCGGCGATCACGCGGGTCATCGGTGTCCTCGTTCGTCGGTCGGTGCGTACGTCCCAGCTTAGGGCGGGCGGGGCGGGGGCCCGCGGTCAGCCCTTCTCCAGGTACTCCTCCCGCTCCTCGCTGAGGAGGGCGTCGAGCGCGGTGCGCAGGCCCGGGTGGGCGGTGAGGTCGGGGTCGGCGAGGACGAGTGCGGTGGCCTCCTCCCGGGCGGCCGTGATGACCTCCTCGTCGTCGATGACGGTGAGGACCCGCAGCGAGGAGCGGACGCCGGACTGGGCCTGGCCGAGGACGTCGCCCTCGCGCCGCTGTTCGAGGTCGATGCGGGAGAGCTCGAAGCCGTCGAGGGTGCTCGCGACGGCGTCGAGCCGCTGCCGGGCGGGGCCGGCCTCGGGCATCTCGCTGACGAGGAGGCAGAGGCCGGCGGCGGAGCCGCGGCCGACGCGGCCGCGGAGCTGGTGGAGCTGGGAGACGCCGAAGCGGTCGGCGTCCATGATCACCATGGCGGTGGCGTTGGGGACGTTGACGCCGACCTCGATGACGGTGGTGGCGACGAGGACGTCGAGGTCGCCGGCGGCGAACCGGCGCATGACGTCGTCCTTGTCGTCGGGGTGCATGCGGCCGTGCAGGACGGCGACGCGCAGGCCGGCGAGGGGTCCGGTGCGGAGCTGCTCGGCGATGTCGAGGACGGCGAGCGGCGGGCGCTTCTCGGCCTCGTCCTCGGCGGACGCCTTCGCCTTCTTCTTCTGGTCCTCCTCGTCGCCGATGCGGGGGCAGACCACGTACGCCTGGTGGCCGTTGCCGACCTCCTCGCGGACCCGTTCCCACGCGCGGGCCAGGAAGTGCGGCTTGTCGGCGGCGGGGACGACGTGGCTGGCGATCGGGGAGCGGCCGGCGGGCAGCTGGTCGAGGACGGAGGTCTCCAGGTCGCCGAAGACGGTCATGGCGACGGTCCGCGGGATGGGGGTGGCGGTCATGACCAGCAGGTGGGGCGGCTGCTTCCCCTTGCCCCTGAGCGCGTCGCGCTGCTCGACGCCGAACCGGTGCTGCTCGTCCACCACGACCAGTCCCAGGTCGTGGAACTGCACCTTGTCCTCGATGAGGGCGTGGGTGCCGATGACGAGGCCCGCCTCACCGGTGACCAGGTCGAGCAGGGCCTGCCGGCGGGCCGCGGCGCCCATGGAGCCGGTGAGCAGCACGACCTTGGTGGCCTTCTCGGCGCCGCCGAGCATCCCGCCCTCGGCCAGCTCGCCCATCATCTCGGTGATGGAGCGGTGGTGCTGCTGGGCCAGCACCTCGGTGGGCGCGAGCATCGCCGCCTGCCCGCCGGAGTCGACGACGGCGAGCATGGCGCGCAGCGCCACCATGGTCTTGCCGGAGCCGACCTCGCCCTGGAGGAGGCGGTGCATGGGGTGGTCGGTGGCGAGGTCGTCGAAGATCTCGGCGGAGACCTTGCGCTGGCCGTCGGTGAGGGTGAAGGGGAGCCGGGCGTCGAAGGCGTCGAGGATGCCGTCGGGGGCGGGCCGGCGGGGGACGGCGGGGAGCTGGGTGTCGGCGTGGCGGCGGCGGGCGAGCGCGACCTGGAGGACGAAGGCCTCGTCCCACTTGAGGCGTTCGCGGGCGTCGGCGATGTCGGCCTTGGTGCGGGGCCGGTGGATCTTGTGCAGGGCGTCGGGCAGCTCGGCGAGGCCGCGGCCCTCGCGCAGGGCGGGCGGGAGCGGGTCGACGGCGTCGACGGCGCCGGGCAGGACGGCGTCGACGGCCTTGGCGATCTTCCAGGACTCCATCTTGGTGGTGGCCGGGTAGATCGGGATGAGGGCGCCGGCCCAGGTGTCGACGGCCTCGTCGCTGTCGCCGCGCAGGAGTTCGTACGACGGGTGGGCGAGCTGGAGGCGGCGGTTGAAGAGCGAGACCTTGCCGGCGAACATCGCCCGGGTGCCGGGCAGCAGGTCCTTGTGCGGCTTGTGGACGCCCTTGCCGAAGAAGACCAGTTGCAGGCGTCCGCTGCCGTCGGTGATGGTCACCTCCAGCCGCTGGCCTCGCCCCTTGGAGCCGTTGAAGGTGAGCACGCGGGCGTCGGCGACCTGGGCCACGACGGTGACGTGCTCGTCGAGCGGCAGGTCGGCGAGGGTGGTGAGCTCGCCGCGCTCGGCGTACCGGCGGGGGTAGTGATGGAGCAGGTCGCCGACCGTGTGCAGGTCGAGTGCCTCGGCCATGACCTTGGCGGTGGCGGGGCCGAGGGACTTCTTGAGTGGTTCGTCGAGCGCGGGCACGCGTTCCATTCCACACCAAGGGACCGACACGCGCGTCCAGGTCGCGGCCGGCGGCCGCGCCGGGTCGGTCCCCGGGCGGGTCGCTACTCGACTCCGATGAGCAGCGGCGGGGCCCCCGCGCCCGCGTGGTACGTGGTGGTGTCGACGGCCAGGTAGCCGCTGCGGACGTGGCGTTCCAGGTCGGGGGCGAGGCCGGGCGGGGTGTCGTCGGCGACGACGAGGGTGACGAGTTCGCCGCCCGCCGAGAGCATGCGGTCCAGGACGGTGCGGGCGGTCTCGGTGAGGTCCTGGCCGATGACGGCGACGTCGCCCTCGATGAGGCCGAGGACGTCGCCGGCCTGGCAGACGCCGGCCGAGGTGAAGGACTGGCGCTCGGCGACGGCGAGTTCGGCGTAGCGGGTGGCTCCGGCGGCGGCGGTCATGGCGACGACGTCCTCGTCGAAGCGGCGGTCGGGTTCGTGGACGGCGAGGGCGGCGATGCCCTGGACGGCGGCGCGGGTGGGGATGAGGGCGACGCGGATGCCCTCGGCCCTGACGTGTGCGGCGGCCGCGGCGGCGGTCTCCCGCAGGTCGGTGTCGTTGGGCAGGAGGACGACCTCGCGGGCGTGCGCCCGGCGGATCGCGTCGACGAGCTCGTCGCGGGCGGGCGGTTCGCCGGGCCGGCTCTGGACGGTGGTCGCGCCGGCCTCGGCGCAGAGGCCGGCGAGGCCCTCGCCGGGGACGACGGCGACGACGGACCGCTGGGCGCGCTCGCCGCGTCCGGCCGCCGGCGCGGCGTCGGCCGCGAAGTGGGTGATGCGGATGCGGTGCGGGCGTCCGGCCTCGATTCCGGCCTCGACGGCGGCGCCGGCGTCGTCGACGTGCACGTGGACGTTCCAGAGTCCGTCGCCGCCGACGACGACGAGGGACTCCCCCAGGGCGTCGAGGCGGCCGCGGAGGAGGTCCACGGCGGTGTCGTCGGCCTCCAGGAGGTAGATCACCTCGTAGGCGGGTCCGTCGTCGCCCGCGCACTCCTCGGCGGGGCCGGGCGCGGCGGGGGCCGGGGCGGCGGTCGCGGGGCCTGGCGGGGCCTGCCCGGTGACGGTCTCCAGGAGCGCGCCGAGGACGGTCACCAGGCCGCGTCCGCCGGCGTCGACGACTCCGGCGCGTTCGAGGACGTCCAGCTGCCCCGAGGTGGCCGCCAGGGCGGTCCGGGCGGCGTCGTAGGCGTTCCCGGCCACCACCACGAGCGGACCGCCGGCCGCGCAGCCGCCCGCCGCGGCGGCGGCGACGGTGAGGATGGTGCCCTCCACGGGGTGGGCGACGGCCCGCCGGGCGGAGGCGGCGGCCTCGGCGAGGGCACGGGCGAGGTGATCACCGTCACATCCCTCGGCGAGGACGGCCGCCATCCCGCGCAGGAGCTGGGAGAGGATCGTCCCGGAGTTGCCGCGGGCGCCGAGCAGGGCGCCGTGCGCCATGGCCCGTGCGGTCTCGGCGGTGTCGGGCGCGGAGGCGGCGAAGACGGCTTCGACGGCCTGGTGGGCGGCTTCCGCGGTCAGGTACAGATTGGTGCCCGTGTCCCCGTCGGCGACCGGGTAGACGTTGATCGCGTCGATCTCCTCGCGCTCCCGGCCGAGGGCGTCCAGCGCCCGTGCGCACCAGGTCCTGAGCGCTTCGGCGTCGAGCTCGACGAGCTCCTCGAAAGGCGGAAGGGCTCGCGACAACGGGGGGTCCTCCTTCGGCGGTGAGCTCACCGCAGGGTAGTCGCGGGGTGTCGCGCTTGTGACCTGGGCCCGGGGCGGCGTCCGCCCAGACCGTGGTAGTTTCGTTCCACCGAGCCAGCCGTTGTATGCTGCTTCGGTTGCCTGGTTCACGCCGGGCCATCCCCCGGCAAGCCACTTCAGACTCCTGATTCCGGTGCGCCGGATTTCACTGTAAATCTGAAGTCTTTGGAGTGACCCGTGGCTGCCAACTGCGACGTCTGCGGCAAGGGGCCGGGCTTCGGCAACAACATTTCGCACTCGCACCGCCGTACGCCTCGTCGCTGGAACCCGAACATCCAGCGTGTGCGTGCCGTGGTCGGTCGGACGCCGAAGCGGCTCAACGTCTGCACCTCGTGCATCAAGGCCGGCAAGGTCTCGCGCTAATTGCGACGTTCCGTCGTAGCGCAGCCCCTGCGGTTGCCTTGAAAGGCCGGTTCACCTCGGTGAACCGGCCTTTTGCCATGCCCGGGGCCGGGCCGAGTCCCTGAGGGGCCGGGCTCAGTCCCTGAACCGCCAGCCGTGGTCGACCGGGCCGATGCCCGATCCCAGGGCGAAGCCGGCGGCGATGGCCCCGGTCACGTACTCCTTCGCCCGCCGGACCGCCTCCGGCACCGGCAGTCCCCGGGCCAGCCCCGAGGCGACGGCCGAGGCCAGCGTGCAGCCCGTCCCGTGGGTGTGGCCGTTGTCGTGGCGCGGGGCGCGCAGCCAGTGCTCCTCGGTGCCGTCGGTCAGCAGGTCGACGGCCTCACGGCCGGTGGGCAGGTGTCCGCCCTTGATCAGGACCCACTCCGGCCCGTACGACAGGACCGCCTCCGCGGCCGTCCGCATGTCGCTCTCGTGGACGACGTGGACACCGGTGAGCTGTGTCACCTCGTCCAGGTTCGGGGTGGCGACGGTGGCGACCGGGAGGAGCCGGGTCCGTACGGAGTCGAGGGCGGACTCCGCGAGGAGGGCGTCGCCGTGCTTGGAGACGCCCACCGGGTCCACGACGACGGGGGCGTCGGTCGCGGCAAGCAGCTCGGCCACCGTCTCGACGAGGGCGGCGGAGGCGAGCATGCCCGTCTTGACGGCCTGGACGCCGATGTCGTCGGCCACGGCCCGGTACTGGGCCCGCACGGCCTCGACGGGCAGCTCCCAGGCGCCGTGGACGCCCCGCGAGTTCTGGGCGGTGACGGCGGTGAGGACGCTCATGCCGTGGACGCCGAGGGCGAGCATGGTCTTGAGGTCGGCCTGGATGCCCGCGCCGCCGCCGGAGTCGGATCCGGCGACGGTGAGGACGAGCGGGGGCCGCGCGGTCACTCGGTCTCCCCGAAGTGGTCCCAGCCGCCGACGCTGTGCCAGGGGGCCCCGTCGACGGTCACCTGGGGCAGCGCCGAGGGGTTGAGGACCTCGCCGATGACCTTCCAGCGGGCGGGGAGCTTCACGTCGGGCGGGAAGGTGGCCACGATGGCGTGGTCCTCTCCTCCGGTGAGCACCCACTGCATGGGGTCGACGCCGACGGCCTGGCCGATGTCGTTCATCTGGGTGGGGATGTCGATGAGGCCGGAGCGCAGGTCGATGCGGACCTTGCTGGCCTCGGCGATGTGGCCGAGGTCGGCGATGAGGCCGTCGCTGACGTCGCACATGGCGGTGGCGCCGAGTCCGGCGGCGGCCGGGCCCGCGTGGTACGGCGGCTCGGGCCTGCGGTGGGCCTCCACGAAGGCGCGCGGGGAGCGGAATCCGCGGGAGAGGACCGCGTAGCCGGCGGCGGACCAGCCGAGCCAGCCGGTGTAGGCGACGACGTCGCCGGGCTGGGCCCCGCCCCGGGTGACCGGGTCGTGGTTGCGCAGGTCGCCGAGGGCGGTGATGGAGACCATGATCGTGTCGCCGCGGACGACGTCGCCGCCGACCACGGCCGCGCCCGCGACCTGACATTCGTCGCGCAGTCCGTCCATGAGTTCGGTGGCCCAGGTGACGGGGAGTTCCGCGGGGACGACGAGGCCGAGGAGGAGCGCGGTGGGGACCGCGCCCATGGCGGCGATGTCGGCGAGGTTCTGCGCGGCGGCCTTGCGGCCGACGTCGTACGCCGTCGACCAGTCGCGGCGGAAATGGCGTCCTTCGAGGAGGATGTCCGTGCTGGCGACCACCCTCCGGTCGGGGGCGGAGACGACCGCGGCGTCGTCGCCGGGCCCGATCCGCACCGCGGGGGTGGAGGTGAGCCGGGACGTGAGCTCCCTGATGAGCCCGAACTCGCCCAGCTCTCCGACTGTGCCCTTCACCGCGTCTCACCTCGTGTCGTCGTGCCGGCCGGCGGGCGGTGGCGCGTCTGGGCGCGCCGCGGGTCGCGGGCCGTCACCGTGCTGGGTACCGTCAAGTAGACCGTCAACTTCTGTCCTGCGTACGCCACACCGCGGGCGTCCCGGGACGCGCGGGTCTCCCCGCGGCCCGCGGCGACGCGGTACCGTGGCGTCCCTTTCTCCCACAAGATCCTCGTGGTCGCCCTGGAGGTTCCGTGGTTCAGGCGTACATCCTCATCCAGACCGAGGTGGGCAAGGCGTCGACCGTCGCCGACACCATCTCCAAGATCCCGGGGGTGCTCCAGGCGGAAGACGTGACCGGTCCGTACGACGTCATCGTGCGCGCGCAGGCGGACACGGTCGACGAGCTCGGCCGCATGGTGGTCGCCAAGGTCCAGCAAGTGGACGGCATCACGCGCACCCTCACCTGCCCGGTCGTTCATCTGTAGCCCCCGTCTACGCTTGGCCGGTGACCTCTTCCCACCGGCCGTTCGGCCTGCCCGCCGCCGCCACGGCAGGAGTGCTGCTGCTGGCCGTCGTCGGCTGCTCCTCGTCGGGCGCCGCGGCGTCCGTCGTGGTTCCCAGCCCCCCGGCGGCGGAGGCCGCCTTCTGCCAGGCCCTGGCGAAGGGGCTTCCCGACACCGTGGCGGGGCAGGAACGGAGTGATCCGAAGCCCGGCTCCGAGCTGACCGCCGGGTGGGGTGACGGTGCGATCGTACTGCGCTGCGGGGTCCCCCGGCCCGAAAAGATGAGCGATCCGAAGGCGCAGGGCGTCTCCGCGGACGGCGTGCGCTGGATGCTGGAGCGCACGGAGGGCGGAGCGCCGCGCTTCACCACGGTGTACCGCAGGACGTACGTCGAGGTGAGCCTCGACGAGCGGTACGCGCACGACATGGGCCCGCTGGTGGATCTGGCCGCGCCGGTGGCGGCGGCCGTCCCGTGCGTGCTGGAGCCGGAGTGCTCCTGAGGAGCACTCCGGCCCGGGCGTTCCCCGGCCGCTAGCGCAGGCCGGTGGAGCGGTTCAGCGCCGCCTGGATGAGCCGGTCGACGAGCTCGGAGTAGCCGACGCCGCTCTCCTGCCACATGCGCGGGTACATGGAGATGGGCGTGAAGCCCGGCATGGTGTTGATCTCGTTGATGACGAAGTCGCCGTCCTCGGTGAGGAAGAAGTCGGCGCGGACCAGGCCCTCGCAGGAGACGGCCTCGTAGGCCGCGACGGCCAGGCGCTGGACCTCGGCGGTGGCCTCGTCGCCGATCGGCGCGGGCACGATGCCGGAGGCCGAGTCGATGTACTTGGCCTCGAAGTCGTAGAAGTCGTGGTCGGTGACGGGCGGGATCTCGGCCGGCACGCTGGCGCGCGGCCCGTCCTCGAACTCCAGGACGCCGCACTCGATCTCGCGGCCGCGCAGCAGCGACTCGACGAGGATCTTGGGGTCGTGGCGGCGGGCCTCCTCGATGGCCTCGTCCAGGCCCGAGAGGTCGTCGACCTTGGTGATGCCCATGGACGAGCCGCCGCGGGCCGGCTTCACGAAGAGGGGCCAGCCGTGCTCGGCGGCGAACTCGACGATCTTCTTGCGGGCGGCGGCCGGGCTCTGCTCCCACTCGCGGGGCCGGATGACCTCGTAGGGGCCGACGGGCAGGCCGAAGGAGACGAAGACCCGCTTCATGTACTCCTTGTCCTGGCCGACGGCGGAGGCGAGGACGCCCGCGCCGACGTAGGGGACGCCGGAGAGCTCCAGGAGGCCCTGGAGGGTGCCGTCCTCGCCGTAGGGGCCGTGGAGCATGGGGAAGACCACGTCGACCTCGCCGAGGGCCTTCGGCACGGCGCCGGGCTCGGTGAGGACGACCTCGCGGTTGGCCGGGTCGACGGAGAGGACGACGCCGCCCTCCTCGGACTCGGCCAGGTCGGCGACGTTCGGCAGGGCGCGGTCGGCGATGGCCATGCGCTCGGGGGCGTCGGCGGTGAGCGCCCAGCGCCCGTCCGTCGTGATGCCGATGGGCAGCACGTCGTACTTGTCCCGGTCGATGGCGCCGAGGACGGCGCCCGCCGTGACGACGGAGATGGCGTGCTCGGAGCTGCGTCCGCCGAAGACGACGGCCACGCGCGGCTTGCGGGGGCTCTGGGTGTTCTCGCTCATATCGCGATGAGCGTACCTTGCGACTCCCGAACTCCTGAGCGCCCCGCCCGCCGCGCGTGTACGGCGCGGCGGGCGGGGCTCGCGGGGTTCAGCGGCGCTCGGGCTTGGCCGACCGCGACATCAGTTCCTTGAGCGCGACGACCGGGGGCTTGCCGTCGTGGACGATCGAGACGACGGTCTCGGTGATGGGCATGTCGACGCCGTGGCGGCGGCCCAGATCGAGCACGGACTCGCAGGACTTGACGCCCTCGGCGGTCTGCTTGGTGGCCGCGATGGTCTCCTGGAGGGTCATCCCGCGGCCGAGGTTGGTGCCGAAGGTGTTGTTCCGGGAGAGCGGCGAGGAGCAGGTGGCGACGAGGTCGCCGAGACCGGCGAGGCCGGAGAAGGTCAGCGGGTCGGCCCCCATGGCGAGGCCGAGGCGGGTGGTCTCGGCGAGGCCGCGGGTGATCAGCGTGGCCTTGGAGTTGTCGCCGAGTCCCATGCCGTTGGCGATGCCGACGGCGAGGCCGATGACGTTCTTCACGGCGCCGCCGAGCTCGCAGCCGACCACGTCGGTGTTGGTGTACGGCCGGAAGTACGGGGTCATGCAGGCGGCCTGGAGCCGCTGGGCGACCGTCTCGTCGACGCAGGCGGCGACGGCGGCGGCGGGCTGCCGGGCGGCGATCTCCTTGGCCAGGTTGGGGCCGGTGAGGACGGCCACGCGCTCGGCGGGCACGTCGGCGACCTCGGTGATCACCTCGCTCATCCGCTTGGCGGTGCCGAGTTCGACGCCCTTCATGAGGGAGACGAGGACGGTGTCCGGGGCCAGGAGCGGCTTCCAGGCGGCGAGGTTGCCGCGCAGGGTCTGGGAGGGGACGACGAGGACGGTGAAGTCGGCGCCGCGGGCGGCCTCGGCCGCGTCCGCGGTGGCCGTGACGGCCGCGGGGAGTTCGACGCCCGGCAGGTAGTCGGGGTTGGTGCGGGTGGCGTTGATCTCCTTGGCCAGCTCGGGGCGGCGGCCCCAGAGGCTGACCTCGCACCCCGCGTCGGCGAGGACCATCGCGAAGGCGGTGCCCCACGATCCGTTGCCGAAGACGGCTGCCCTGGTCACTTGGTGCCCTCCCCCGCGGCCTTGCGCCGCTGTTCGAGACGGGCCCTGCGGTGGTCGTACGGCTCGGCGGGCGCCGTCTCGCCGCGGACCTCCTCCAGGAGGGCGGTGACGGCGGCCATGATGACCTCGGTGGCCTCGCGGAGCACCTCCGGCGTCGGCTCCAGGCCGTCGAACCGGGAGAGGTCGACGGGCGGGCCGGCCTGCACGGTCAGTGTCTTGCGGGGGAACAGCCGGAGCTTGTTCTCCTTGGCGTACGGCGGCATCGCGAGGTTGGCGCCCCACTGGGCCACCGGGATGACGGGCGCCTTGGTGAGCAGCGCGACGCGGGCGGCGCCGGTCTTGCCGGCCATGGGCCACATCTCGGGGTCCCGGGTGAGGGTGCCCTCGGGGTAGAAGGCGACGCACTCGCCGCGCTCGATGGCCTCGACGGCGGCGCGGAAGGCGTCCAGCGCGTTGGTCGTCTCGCGGTACACGGGGATCTGGCCCGTGTTACGGAGCATCGTGCCGACGAAGCCGGCCTTGAAGAGGCCCGCCTTGGCGAGGAAGCGCGGGACGCGGCCGGTGTTGTACTGGTAGTGCGCGTAGGAGAGGGGGTCGAGGTAGGAGTTGTGGTTGACCGCGGTGATGAATCCGCCGTCGGCCGGAACGTGCTCCATACCGCGCCAGTCCCGCTTGAACAGAACCACCAGGGGGGGTTTGGCGATGACCGCCGCCAGGCGGTACCAGAAGCCGATTCTGCGGCGGGACACTCGGACACCTTTCTCCGGGACAGGCTGGCAGGGGGTCAAGTGTCGCCCCGTGCTCCTGCTCTGTCGAGTGACACCGTACGCCCCGGAACCCGCGGCGGACCGCGTGGGCGGGACAGAATGGGCCGCGATGAACACGGATGCGGACGACGACTGGTCGCTGGTCGTACCCCTGAAGCCCCTTGCCCTGGCGAAGAGCCGACTGGCCGCGGCGGCCGGAGCCCGGTTGCGCCCCCGCCTCGCGCTGGCGTTCGCCGAGGACACGGTGGCCGCGGTGCTGAACTGCGCGCGCGTACGGGATGTGGTGGTCGTCACGGACGATCCGGCGGCCGGGGCGGCCCTCGCGGCCCTGGGCGCCCGGATCGTGCCGGACGCCCCGGCGGCGGGGCTCAACGCAGCCCTCGCCCACGGGGTGCGCGCGTTACGGCACGCGCGGCCGTACGCGCGCGTGGCCGCGCTCAACGCGGATCTGCCGGCGCTGCGGCCCGCGGAGCTGAGCCGGGTCCTGGACGCGGCCCGGGCATTTCCGAGGGCATTTCTCGCGGATGCCGCCGAAATAGGTACGACATTCCTCTCGGCAGGCCCGGGGGTGGAATTGGAACCGGCATTCGGGGGCGCGTCGAGGTTGCGGCATTTGTCTTCGGGAGCGGTGGAAATCCGGCTCGCCGGGGTGGATTCCGTACGCCGGGACGTGGACACCGGGGCGGATCTGGAGGAGGCCCGGGCGCTGGGGCTCGGCCCGCGGACGGCCGCCCGGTGGCTGCCGGTGGCCGGATAGGCTGCGGCCATGCAGGCGACCGCGTTCACGTACGACCCCGAGACCCGCAGCGGCAGTGTGCTGCTCGACGACGGCACCCCCGTGGAGTTCGGGGCGGACGCCTTCGACGCCGGTGGCCTGCGGCTGCTCCGGCCGGGGCAGCGGGTGCGGATCGAGACGGAGCCGGGCGCCGCGGGGGCCGCTCCGCTGATCACCCTGGTGACGCTCCAGACCTTCTGAGGTCCCCGTCCGGGCCGGGTCCGGACGCGCCGCGGGCCGGGCTCCCCCGTGGGAGCCCGGCCCGGCGGGTCGGTACCGCGCGTCCTACTTCTTGGCGGCGGTCTTCTTGGCGGTCGTCTTGCGCGCCGTCGTCTTCTTGGCGGGCGCCTTCGTCGCCGTGGCCTTCTTCGCGGCCGGCGCGGTCTTCTTGGCCGTGGCCTTGGTCGCCTTCTTGGCGGCGGCCGCGGTGGTGGCCTTCTTCGCGGCGCCGCCGGCGGCGGTCTTCTTCGCGGCCGTGGTGGTCTTCTTCGCGGGCGTCGCCTTCTTGGCGGCCGCGGTGGTGGTCTTCTTGGCCGGCGTCGCCTTCTTCGCGGCGGCCGTCGTGGCCTTCTTCACCGGGGTCGCCTTCTTCGCGGCGGCCTTCTTGGCGGTGGTGGCCCGCTTGGCGGCGGCCTTCTTCACGGTGGCGGAGGCGCCGCCGGTGAGGCTGCCCTTCGGGGCCTTCTTGACGGAGACCTCGCCGCCCTTGGGGAGCTTCTTGGAGCCGCTGACGAGGTCCTTGAAGCCCTGACCTGCACGGAAGCGCGGAACCGAGGTCTTCTTGACCCGGACGCGCTCACCCGTCTGGGGGTTGCGGGCGTAGCGGGCCGGACGGTCGACCTTCTCGAACGAGCCGAAGCCCGTGACCGAGACCCGGTCGCCCCCGACCACGGCACGCACGATGGCGTCCAGCACGTGGTCGACGGCTTCGGCGGCCTGCTGACGACCGCCCATCTTGTCGGCAATCGCTTCTACGAGCTGCGCCTTGTTCACGTCTTCCCCTTCGGAGACATTGCCAGAACGAAAGTGTTCAAGCTTTTTCGCACGTTAGGCATGTATATACCGCAAATCAAACACGAAACGGGCTAATCACCCTAGTGCCGCAACGCGGAAGAGCCGCTGCGGAGTTCCTGGTGTCAGTCGTCCTCTGGGAATCGGCCCTCGTCGAGGTCCTTCATCAACCGGTCCAGACGCGCTGCCGCGTCCTTGAGATCGTGCTTCGCCGCGGCCGTCACGACCAGCAGCTTCCGGGACAGCGCCATCCTTACGCCCTCCGGGACTTGCAGTGAGCGCACTCTTGTGTGCGCTTCCTTCAATCGGGCGGCGACTGCCTCGTAGAGCTCGAGTTGGCTGTCGCGTTCCATGCACCGATTGTGCCATCTAGGGCGAGTTGTCGCCCGACAGGGTCCCAACAAGCGACTGCGCCCCCCACCGAGAGGTGGGGGGCGCAGTCTTGGAAAAGCGCTGCTCAGACGGTAATTGTACGGGGCTTGAAGGACGGCCTGGCCGCCTCGTACGTCGCGATGTCGGCTTCGTTCTGAAGGGTGAGGCTGATGTCGTCCAGACCGTTCAGCAGCCGCCAGCGGGCGTTCTCGTCGAGCTCGAAGTCGGCGTCGATCCCGGCGGCGAGGACCTTGCGGCGCTCCAGGTCGACGGCGATCTCGGCGGTCGGGTCGGCCTCGGTCAGCTCCCAGAGCGCGTCCACCGTCTCCTGCGGCAGGACGACGGTCAGCAGGCCGTTCTTCAGCGAGTTGCCGCGGAAGATGTCGGCGAAGCGGGCGGAGATCACGGCCTGGAAGCCGTAGTTCTGGAGCGCCCAGACGGCGTGCTCGCGGGAGGAGCCGGTGCCGAAGTCGGGGCCGGCCACCAGGACCGAGGCGCCCTGCCGCTCGGGGCGGTTGAGGACGAACTCGGAGTCCTTGCGCCAGGCCTCGAAGAGACCGTCCTCGAAGCCGTCGCGGGTGACCTTCTTCAGCCAGTGCGCCGGGATGATCTGGTCGGTGTCGACGTTGCTGCGGCGCAGCGGGACGGCCCGGCCGGTGTGCGTGGTGAAAGCTTCCATGGTTCCTCAGACCCCCGCGGTGGTGGCGACGTCGGACAGATCGGCCGGGGAGGCCAGGTGGCCCAGGACGGCGGTGGCGGCGGCGACCTGGGGCGAGACCAGGTGGGTCCGGCCGCCCTTGCCCTGCCGGCCCTCGAAGTTGCGGTTGGAGGTGGACGCGGAACGCTCACCGGGGGCCAGTTGGTCGGGGTTCATGCCCAGGCACATCGAGCAGCCCGCGTGCCGCCATTCGGCGCCGGCCTCCTTGAAGACCTTGTCCAGGCCCTCCTCGACGGCCTGCAGGGCGACCCGGACCGAGCCGGGGACGACCAGCATCCGGACGCCGTCGGCGACCCGGCGGCCCTCCAGGAGCGAGGCCGCGTTGCGCAGGTCCTCGATGCGGCCGTTGGTGCAGGAGCCTACGAAGACGGTGTCGACCTTGATGTCGCGCAGCGGCTGCCCGGCGGTCAACCCCATGTACTCCAGGGCCTTTTCGGCGGCGAGGCGCTCCGAAGCGTCTTCGTACGAAGCCGGGTCGGGGACGTTCGCCGAAAGCGGCGCGCCCTGGCCGGGGTTGGTGCCCCAGGTGACGAACGGCGCCAGGGAGGCGGCGTCGATGACGACCTCGGCGTCGAAGACGGCGTCCTCGTCGGAGCGCAGGGTGCTCCAGTACGCGACGGCGGCGTCCCAGTCCTCGCCCTCGGGGGCGTGGGCGCGACCCTCCAGGTAGGCGAAGGTGGTCGCGTCGGGGGCGATCATGCCCGCGCGGGCGCCGGCCTCGATGGACATGTTGCAGATGGTCATCCGGGCCTCCATCGAGAGCTTCTCGATGGCGGAACCGCGGTACTCCAGGATGTAGCCCTGGCCGCCGCCGGTGCCGATCTTCGCGATGATCGCGAGGATCAGGTCCTTGGCGGTGACGTCCTCGGGCAGTTCGCCGTCGACCGTGATGGCCATGGTCTTGGGGCGGGCCAGCGGCAGCGTCTGGGTGGCGAGCACGTGCTCGACCTGGCTGGTGCCGATGCCGAACGCCAGCGCGCCGAAGGCGCCGTGCGTGGAGGTGTGCGAGTCGCCGCAGACGACGGTGGTGCCGGGCTGGGTGAGGCCCAGCTGCGGTCCCACGACGTGGACGACGCCCTGCTCGACGTCGCCCAGCGGGTGCAGGCGGACGCCGAACTCGGCGCAGTTCTTGCGCAGGGTCTCCAGCTGCGCGCGGGAGACCGGGTCCGCGATCGGCTTGTCGATGTCGAGGGTCGGGGTGTTGTGGTCCTCGGTGGCGATGGTGAGGTCGAGGCGCCGCACCTGCCGGCCGTTCTGGCGCAGACCGTCGAAGGCCTGGGGGCTGGTCACCTCGTGCAGCAGGTGCAGATCGATGAAGAGGAGGTCGGGCTCGCCCTCGGCGCGCCGGACGACGTGGTCGTCCCAGACCTTCTCCGCGAGTGTCCTACCCATCGCTTTCCCTCCGGCCGGCGGCGTGCGCCGGCACCACTAGAGATCGTTTCGCGAGCCATCGTGCGGCCGCCTCACCAGAGTGACGCGTTCCTCGGAAAATTGAACTTGCGTTTCACAGAGTGAGACGCGAATATCGTTGCATGGACAACTCTAGCGGCGTAGGCGTTCTCGACAAGGCAGCCCTTGTCCTGAGCGCCCTGGAGTCCGGTCCGGCCACCCTCGCAGGACTGGTCGCGGCGACGGGACTCGCACGACCCACGGCACATCGTCTCGCCGTGGCACTGGAACACCACCGGATGGTGGCCCGTGACATGCAGGGCCGGTTCATCCTCGGACCGCGCCTGTCGGAGCTCGCGGCCGCGGCCGGCGAGGACCGCCTGCTCGCGACCGCGGGCCCGGTGCTGACGCATCTGCGCGACGTCACCGGCGAGAGCGCCCAGCTCTACCGCCGTCAGGGCGACATGCGCATCTGCGTGGCGGCCGCCGAGCGGCTCTCGGGCCTGCGCGACACCGTGCCGGTCGGCTCGACGCTGACCATGAAGGCCGGCTCCTCCGCCCAGATCCTGATGGCCTGGGAGGAGCCCGAGCGGCTCCACCGCGGCCTCCAGGGCGCCCGCTTCACCGCGACCGCCCTGTCGGGCGTACGGCGCCGCGGCTGGGCCCAGTCGATCGGTGAGCGGGAGCCGGGCGTCGCGTCCGTCTCCGCGCCCGTGCGGGGCCCGTCGAACCGTGTGGTGGCCGCCGTGTCGGTCTCGGGTCCGATCGAGCGCCTGACGCGCCACCCGGGCCGCATGCACGCCCAGGCGGTCATCGACGCCGCCGCCCGCCTCTCCGAGGCGCTCCGCCGCAACGGCTGACGCGTCCCGTCCCTCCGGTCTTCCCCGGCCCACCGCTTCAACGCCGCAGCGGTGGGCCGGAGTTGTCTCCGGACCCGGGACGGGCGTCCCGTACCGGGTCCGGACGACGAAGAAGCCCTCCCCCGAAGGGAAGGGCTTCTCCTCTTGTACCCCCGACCGGATTCGAACCGGCGCTACCGCCTTGAGAGGGCGGCGTGCTAGGCCGCTACACAACGGGGGCCTTGCGGATCAGATCCGCGGTGCAGATGAGCTCTGCGAGCTGGCCTACCTGGACTCGAACCAAGACTAACGGAACCAGAAACCGTCGTGCTGCCAATTACACCATAGGCCATGGTGGTTACACCGTACCCCCGACCGGATTCGAACCGGCGCTACCGCCTTGAGAGGGCGGCGTGCTAGGCCGCTACACAACGGGGGCCCTAGCGATCCCACCCGGCCGAAACCGGGTGATGTCACCGTGGATTCACCGGGAGCTACCCAAGTGATCCGCAGGATGGATCAGTACCCCCGACCGGATTCGAACCGGCGCTACCGCCTTGAGAGGGCGGCGTGCTAGGCCGCTACACAACGGGGGCTTTGTGGATCTGGAATCCACGATGCAGATAAGCTCTGCGAGCTGGCCTACCTGGACTCGAACCAAGACTAACGGAACCAGAAACCGTCGTGCTGCCAATTACACCATAGGCCACCGGTGCAACGCTCCCACCAGGGGAATCTTGCTTCGGCTTGCGCTTTCCGGGTTCTTGCCTTTCGGCTTGTTCCCCTCGGCGCAGGAAGAACATTACCCGAAGGTGGACGGTGCTCCAAAACGGGTATGCCCGCTGAGCAGGGCCGGGAGCTGGCGGAGGTCGGTGATCCGGTTCAGCTCGGGGCGGCCGCCGGTGTCCGCGCGGTCCAGCCAGATGCCCAGGAGCCCCGCCTCCACGGCGCCGCGCGCGTCGATGTCCGGCTGGTCCCCGACGTACGCCACCTGGTCCGGGGGCAGGTCAAGGGCGGTGCAGGCGGCGTGGAAGGCCTCCGGGGCGGGCTTGGCCACGCCGAGCTCGGCGGCGCACAGGACGGCCTCGAAACGGTCCCGCACCCCCAGGACCCGGAGCTTGCGCTCCTGGATGTGGATGCCGGCGTTCGACAGGATCCCGTGACGGTAGTCACGGGCCAGCAGGTCCAGGACGGGGACCGCGTCGGGGAAGAGCTCCCAGGCCGCCTCGTAACGCGCCAGGTACCGCCCGAACCAGCCGTCGGCCTCGGCGGCGGTCAGCGGCAGCCCCAGGAAGTCCCTGACGCGCTCCCGGCGCTGCTCCTCGTAGTCGACCCCGCCGGCCTCGAAGCGGCGCCAGTGGAGCGCGGTCAGCTCCCGCCAACGACGGAGGGCCTGGTCGACGGAGTCGAATCCGTCCACCAGGCCCTCGGCCGTCAGGTGCTCGCTCATGCCCGCGCGGTCGGCACGGGCGTAGTCGAAGATCGTGTCGTCCACGTCCCAGAGGACCGCGCGGATGGTCATGCGTCGACCGTAGCGCGCGGTCCGGGCGGGCGGACCCCGACGGGAGACCCCTACGCGGCGAGCTTCGCCAGGGCCGCGTCGATGCGGGTCAGGGACTTCTCCTTGCCCAGGATCTCCAGGGACTCGAAGAGGGGCAGGCCGACCGTGCGGCCGGTGACCGCGACGCGGACCGGGGCCTGGGCCTTGCCGAGCTTGAGGCCGTGGACCTCGCCGGCGGCCAGGACCGCGTTCTTGAGCGACTCGGGGTCGCTCCAGTCGGCGGCGTCGAGCTTCTCGCGCGCGGTGGTGAGCAGCGCGGCGGGCTCGCCCTTCATCGCCTTGTCCCACGAGGGCTGGTCGAAGACCGGCTCGGGGAGGAAGAGGAAGTCCACGTTGGCCGTGATCTCCGAGAGGACGGTCATGCGCGTCTGGGCGTGCGGCGCGATGGCCTCCCAGGCGGCGCGGTCGAAGTCCTCGGGCGCCCAGTTGGCGTGCGGGGCCTTCAGCCAGGGCTCGCAGGCCTCGGCGAAGGTCTTCACGTCGAGCATCCGGATGTGGTCGGCGTTGATCGACTCGGCCTTCTTGAGGTCGAAGCGCGCCGGGTTGGCGTTGACGTCGGCGATGTCGAACTTCGCCACCATCTCGGGGATGGTGAAGAGGTCCTGGTCGGCCGAGAAGGACCAGCCGAGGAGCGACAGGTAGTTCAGCAGGCCCTCGGGGAGGAAGCCGCGCTCCCGGTAGAGGTTGAGGGACGCCTGCGGGTCGCGCTTGGAGAGCTTCTTGTTGCCCTCGCCCATCACGTACGGCAGGTGGCCGAAGGAGGGGATCTCCTTGGCGACGCCCAGCTCGATCAGCGCCTTGTAGAGCGCGACCTGGCGCGGGGTGGAGGAGAGCAGGTCCTCGCCGCGCAGGACGTGGGTGATCTCCATCAGCGCGTCGTCGACGGGGTTGACCAGCGTGTACAGCGGGGCGCCGTTGGCCCGGAGGATGCCGTAGTCCGGCACGTTCTCCGGGGTGAAGGTGAGCTCTCCGCGGACCAGGTCGGTGAAGGTGATCGGCTCGTCGGGCATCCGGAAGCGGACGATCGACGCGCGGCCCTCGGCCTCGTACGCCGCCTTCTGCTCGGCGGTGAGGTCGCGGCAGTGGCCGTCGTAGCCGGAGGGGCGGCCGGCGGCGCGGGCGGCCTCGCGGCGCTCGTCGAGCTCCTCGGTGGTGCAGTAGCAGGGGTACGCGTAGCCGCCGGCGAGCAGCTTGTCGGCGACGTCCTTGTAGATGTCCATCCGCTGCGACTGGCGGTACGGCGCGTGCGGGCCGCCGATCTCCGGGCCCTCGTCCCAGTCGAGGCCGAGCCAGCGCAGCGAGTCGAGCAGCTGGTGGTACGACTCCTCGGAGTCGCGCGCAGCGTCGGTGTCCTCGATGCGGAAGACCATGGTGCCCTCGTTGTGCCGGGCGAAGGCCCAGTTGAAGAGGGCGGTGCGGACCAGGCCCACGTGGGGGTTGCCGGTCGGCGAGGGACAGAAACGGACGCGGATGTTCGCGTTAGCCACGCTTGATCACCCTATTGGTGAGAGTGCCGATGCCTTCGATGGTGACGGCGACCTCGTCGCCGACGTTGAGGGGGCCGACCCCGGCGGGGGTGCCGGTGAGGATGACGTCGCCGGGGAGCAGCGTCATGGCCTCGGAGATGTGGACGACCAGGTCCTCGATGGAGCGGATCATGTCGCTCGTGCGACCCAGCTGGCGCTGTTCGCCGTTGACCGTGGCCTGGATGGCCAGGTCGCGCGGGTCGAGGTCGGTCTCCACCCAGGGGCCGAGCGGGCAGGAGGTGTCGAAGCCCTTGGCCCGGGCCCACTGCTTCTCGCGCTGCTGGGCGTCGCGGGCGGTGACGTCGTTGGCGCAGGTGTAGCCGAAGACGACGTCCTTCACGCGCTCGCGGGGCACCTCGCGGCACATGCGGCCGATGACCACGGCCAGTTCGGCCTCGTGGTGCAGCTCGTTGGAGAAGGAGGGGTACTCGATGGCGTCGCCGGGGCCGATCACCGAGGTGGTGGGCTTGAAGAAGGCGACGGGGACGTCGGGGACGTCGTTGCCGAGTTCGGCGGCGTGCTCCGCGTAGTTGCGGCCGATGGCCACGACCTTGTTGGGGAGCACGGGCGGCAGGAGCCGTACCTTGCTCAGCGGGACCTTGGTGCCGCTGAGCTCGAAGTCGGTGTACGGGATGCCCTTGATGATGTCGAGGACGAGGCCGCCGGACTCGACGGTTCCCTCGCCCTCGACGGCGCCGAAGGCCACATTGCCGTCGATGGAGAATCTGGCGATGCGCACGAGTGCTGTCGCCCCTCACTTGCTACTGGCTGGAGTCTGACGCTCCAGGCTAACGCGGCGCGAGGGCGGTCGACCGGCGATATCAGCGTGGCCGATGACAAGGGTGACGTGCGTCGTGACGCGGGCGGGGCCCGCGCCGGGTCAGCGCGACAGCGTGGCGTACGGCTGGGGCTCGTAGGGCGCCGGGGGCTGCATCAGGATCGTGCGGCGGGGGTTGGCCGTCCGGCCGGGCAGCGCGGCCGCGTACTCCGGCTGGGCGCCCCGGCCGAGTTCGGCGGCGTCCGTGAGGTGGACGAGGGTGGAACGGCGGGGGTTGGCCGTGGTGCCGGGCGTCGTCGTCTTCATCGCGGTGATCTGACCTTGTTCCGGAGCGGGCGCCGCGTGCGGGCGCGAAGGGGTGTAAAGCGTCAGGCTAAACATGCGATTCCCTTCGAATGCATGGCTCAGACATCGATTCGCGTGTGAGTTTCCTCACCACAGGCGGGACATTCCAGGCATTACGGACCGTGGCCGACGGCCACGGAAAGGGACATTCCTCCACTGAATGCTCTATTCCGCTCCTGATCATGCCGACTGGGACACACCCGCACGCGGAACCATTGGAGGGTAAAAGTCCGAAACCTCCGTGATCATCTTCTACATGGGGTGACACTTCGTGCACGGGTTGTCATTCCCCTCACAGTGCGACACGTGGCTCTTGTTGGAGGTCCGGCACTGTGCTGGAATTCCACGCACCGCCGCGGGTTCAAGCCGGCGCGCAGGAGGGCGCAACGCAGCGCCGGCCGAGTGGCGGGGAAGGGGGAACTGCGCCGGTCACCGATGACCACCCGGGGTACTCGCGTACCCCGACTGACGCCGACACCGTCCGCTCCGTTCACCCGGAAGGACGCCTGGTCAAAAGGTTGCGACGCTAGTGCAGGGACGTTTCAAGAGGGATGGCTCGGGGTCTCCCCAGGCCCGCCAGAGCCGAGCGGAAGCTCCGGCGGAGCAGGAACCGCGTGCCGGGACCGACCGCGGTCCCTCGGCCCCGCACACCCCGAACCAGGGACAGGGACCGTCCGGCGACGCCGGCGACTCCGGCAAGCGCACGGGCGCCAAGGGCAAGGCCGCCAAGGCCGCGCCGGCCGACCCGTCGGCCGCGACGCCCGCCAAGCCGCGGCCCGAGAACGAGGTCGGTCCGCGAATAGCCCTGCGCAACTGGCGCATCTCCACGCGCCTCGTCGCCCTCCTCACCCTCCCCGTGGTGGCGGCGACCACCCTGGGCGGCATCCGCATCAGCGAGTCGCTCCAGGACATGGAACAGCTCGACCACATGCAGCTGCTCACCAAGCTGACCCGAGAGGCCACCGACCTCGCGCAGGCGCTGCAGTCCGAGCGCGACCTGTCCGCCGGTCCGCTCGCCAACGGCCGCCCGGTCAGCGACTACCAGGTCGCCAACCCGCGCCGGAAGACCGACCGCGAGTACAAGGCCTTCCTCGACGCCACCGAGGACATCCCGACCACCGAGGGCGACGAGGCGCTGCGGAGCATCCGTCAGAACGTCAGCCAGATCGCCTCCCAGGTCATCCAGCTCAACACGATCCGCGGCAACGCCTACGAGAAGGGCGTCGCCCACTCGGTGACGGTCGAGGCGTACAGCCGTCTGATCCGCTCCCTGCTCAGCCTGTCCCAGGACATGGCGCAGGCGACCAGCAACCCGGAGATGATCAAGCGGACCCGCGCGCTCGCCGCGTTCTCGTCCGCCAAGGAGTACGCCTCCATCCAGCAGGCGATCATCGCCGCCGCGCTCCCGCCGAACGACAAGACCCCGGGCCGCATCCAGCAGGGTGACCGCCTGTACGCCGACGCCGCGCTCAACTCCGAGGGCGTCGAGTTCAAGTCGTTCCAGGCGATCTACGAGTCGACCGGCGGGGACGCCGCCGAGCGGACCGCCTCGCTGACCGGCGCCAACCCGTCGATCGTCGCCGCCGACAAGTACGCCGAGCGCGTGCTGAACGCGGACGACGCGATGCCCGGCGGCACCCGCCGCGGTCACCTGAACTTCACCGACGAGTACGGCATCAAGATCAACGCCATGAACGTCATCGAGGACGGCCTCCTCGGCGACATGGAGACGATGGCCCGTGAGCTGCGGCAGGAGTCGCAGCGCGAGGCCATCATCAACGGTGCGCTGATCCTCCTCGTCCTCGGCGTCTCCCTCATCGGCGCCTTCGTCGTGGCCCGGTCCATGATCCGCTCGCTGCGCCGGCTCCAGGACACCGCGACCAAGGTCGCCCAGGACCGTCTGCCCGAGCTCGTCAAGCAGCTCTCCGAGTCCGACCCGCAGGACGTCGACACCTCCGTCGAGTCCGTCGGCGTCCACTCCCGGGACGAGATCGGCCAGGTGGCCGCGGCCTTCGACGACGTGCACCGCGAGGCCGTCCGTCTCGCCGCCGAGCAGGCCCTCCTCCGGGGCAACGTCAACGCGATGTTCACCAACCTCTCGCGCCGTTCCCAGGGCCTCATCCAGCGTCAGCTGTCGCTCATCTCCGAACTGGAGTCGCGCGAGGCCGACCCGGACCAGCTCTCCTCGCTCTTCAAGCTCGACCACCTCGCGACCCGTATGCGCCGGAACGGCGAGAACCTCCTCGTCCTCGCCGGCGAGGAGCCCGGCCGCCGCTGGACCCGCCCGGTCCCGCTGGTCGACGTCCTGCGCGCCGCCGCCTCCGAGGTGGAGCAGTACGAGCGCATCGAACTGGCCGCGGTCCCGGCGACCGAGGTCGCCGGCCGGGTCGTCAACGACCTCGTCCACCTCCTGGCCGAGCTGCTGGAGAACGCCACCTCGTTCTCCTCGCCGCAGACCAAGGTCCGGGTCACCGGTCACGCCCTGCCCGACGGCCGGGTCCTCGTCGAGATCCACGACACCGGCATCGGCCTCTCCCCCGAGGACCTCGCCGCGATCAACGAGCGGCTCGCCTCGCCGCCCACCGTGGACGTCTCCGTCTCCCGCCGCATGGGCCTCTTCGTGGTCGGCCGCCTGTCCCTGCGACACGGCATCCGCATCCAGCTGCGCCCGTCCGACTCGGGCGGCACCACCGCGCTCGTCATGCTCCCGGTCGACGTCGCCCAGGGCGGCAAGAAGCCGATGCCCAAGCCGGGCGCCGGCGGCCAGGGCGCCATGCCCCAGGGCGCGGGCGGCCGTGGCCCCGGCGGCCCCGGCGCGGCCGGTGGCCCCGGCGGCGGACGTCCGGGCGGGATCGGTGCCGGTCCCGCGCGCGCCCAGGTCGGTGCGAGCGGTCCCCGGGCCGCGCTGCCCGCCCGTGACGGTGCCCCGCAGGGCGCCCCGCAGCAGCGGACCCCGCAGCCGCAGAACGCGCAGTTCGACCAGACCGGCCAGCTGCCGCAGGCTCCGCAGAACCCGGACGCGCTGCGCCCGGGTCCCGGTGGCGGCGGTCTGATCGGCGGCGCGGCCAGCGCGATCCCGTCCCGTACCGACGTGTGGGGCAACCAGGGCGGCCAGTCCGCCCCGCAGGCCGGACCGGGTGCGCCGCAGCACGCCCCGCAGCCCCAGGCGCCGCAGGCCGGCCAGCCCGGCGGCTACGACTTCCCGCGCGCCGAGCTGCCGGGCGGCACCCCGCAGCCGCAGCGCCCGCAGGCGGCGAGCTGGGGCAACGACCCGGCGCAGCAGCCGGTCCGGCGCCCGCAGCAGGACATGTCCCCGCTGGACGCCCCGCGCGGCCACGAGGACGCGGAGGCGGCGGGCGCGTACGGCGCTCCGGCGCACTCCGCCCCGCAGGGCCCCGGCTCCACGGGCCAGTTCCCGCGTCCCGACTTCGGCGCCCCGCAGGCCCCGCAGCAGGGCCGGCCGCAGCAGCAGCAGCAGCAGGCGTACCAGGGCGGCGCGCAGGACCCGGCGTCGACGGCGCAGTTCCCGCGTCCCGACTTCGGTGCCCCGCAGGGTCCGGGCTCGACGGGCCAGTTCCCGCGTCCCGACGCCCCGCAGGGCCCCGGCTCGACCGGCCAGTTCCCGCGGCCCGACTTCGGCGCCCCGCAGGCACCGCAGCAGGCCCAGCAGCCGCAGGCGTACCAGAGCGGCCAGGCGTACCAGGGCGGCCAGCAGCAGCAGTTCGGCCGCCAGCCGTACGTCCCGCAGGCCCAGCAGCAGGCTCCGCAGCAGCAGGCCCCGGCTCCCCGCCAGCGGACCGGCGGCGAAGACGGCCGCCGGCAGCCCGCCCTCGGGCAGCCGCGCCGTCCGGAGGCGCTGCCGCCGGCCGGCGCCGGCGCCGGTGACGGCCGTACGCCGCTGTACGACACGCTGGAGACCAACTGGTTCCACCAGGAGCAGGCCCAGCAGCAGGCCGCGCAGCAGGCGCAGCCGGACGTGACGCAGACGACGCAGACCCCGGTCGTGCCGTCGCCGTCCGCCCCGGCGCCCGGCGACGGCCGGCAGAACGGCGGGGCCGCCTGGCGGACCTCGCCCAACGACGAGCTGGTGCGCCAGGCGGAGCGGGTGCGCAAGCCCGCGGCCGGCGGCGTCACCACCTCCGGCCTCCCCCGGCGCGTGCCGAAGGCCAACCTCGTACCCGGGACCGCGCAGGAGCAGGCCCACACGGCCGGCCCCCAGGTCTCGCGTGCACCCGACGACGTCCGCGGCCGGCTGACCAATCTGCGCCGCGGCATCCAGCAGGGCCGACAGGCGAACAACTCGACCACGGGGAACCACCCCCTCGGTCCGAACCACCAGCAGGAGCGTTAGTTGAACGCGATGAGCCAGGCGGCGCAGAATCTGAACTGGTTGATCACCAACTTCGTGGACAACACCCCCGGGGTGTCGCACACGGTGGTGGTCTCCGCCGACGGACTCCTGCTGGCCATGTCCGAAGGATTCCCCCGTGACCGCGCCGACCAGCTGGCGGCGGTCGCATCCGGACTGACCTCGCTGACCGCGGGCGCGTCCCGGATCTTCGAGGGCGGTCCCGTCGCCCAGACGGTGGTGGAGATGGAGCGCGGCTTCCTCTTCCTCATGTCGGTCTCCGACGGTTCCTCGCTGGCCGTACTCGCCCACCCCGAGTGCGACATCGGCCTCGTGGGCTACGAGATGGCGCTGCTGGTCGACCGGGCCGGCAGCGTCCTCACCCCGGATCTCCGCGCGGAGCTCCAGGGCAGCCTGCTCCACTAGCCGGTTCTGTACCCGGACACCCATCCGAACCGACCGACTGACCCGCAGGGCGGTACGCCCCTCCGTACCGCCCTGGGCACTGTTCACCGTCCGGCCGCCCCACCCGGCCCCCCACCGGCCCCATCAGACGGCAGAAGGTTTGCTGTCACGCCCGGAGGATTCATGACCCCGCCCCCCGCCTCTCACGATCCGTACGGCGCCTCAGTCGACGAGTACGGACATGAGGGCGACCAGCCGCTGGTGCGTCCGTACGCGATGACCGGCGGCCGGACCCGGCCGCGCTACCAGCTCGCCATCGAGGCGCTGGTCAGCACCACGGCCGACCCGGCGCACCTCGCCACGCTGCTCCCCGAGCACCAGCGGATCTGCCACCTGTGCCGCGAGGTCAAGTCGGTCGCCGAGGTGTCGGCACTGCTGTCGATGCCGCTCGGCGTCGCCAGGATCCTCGTCGCCGACCTGGCGGAGGCCGGCATGGTGGCCATCCACCAGCCGGGCAACGGAGAGACCGGCGGCACGCCGGACGTGACTCTGCTCGAAAGGGTGCTCAGTGGACTTCGCAAGCTCTAGCGGTGGCTCGGCCCGGTCGACCACCAGCGCGAAGATCGTGGTGGCGGGTGGCTTCGGCGTGGGCAAGACCACGTTCGTCGGCGCCGTCTCGGAGATCAACCCGCTGCGTACCGAGGCCGTGATGACGTCCGCTTCGGCGGGCATCGACGACCTCACGCACACGGGTGGCAAGACGACCACCACGGTCGCCATGGACTTCGGCCGCATCACCCTGGACCAGGACCTGATCCTGTACCTCTTCGGTACGCCGGGCCAGGACCGCTTCTGGTTCATGTGGGACGACCTGGTCCGCGGCGCCATCGGCGCCGTCGTCCTCGTCGACACCCGCCGTCTCGCCGACTGCTTCCCGGCCGTCGACTACTTCGAGAACTCCGGCCTCCCCTTCGTCATCGCCCTCAACGGCTTCGACGGAGCTCAGCCCTACCAGCCCGAGGAAGTGCGCGAGGCGCTCCAGATCGGCCCCGACACCCCGATCATCACCACCGACGCCCGCCACCGCGCGGACGCCAAGAGCGCGCTCATCACCCTCGTGGAGCACGCCCTGATGGCCCGCCTCAAGTAGGGCTGTGGGCGCGACCGGCCGGGGCGGTGTCCCACGCCCCTGCCGGAGTGATCTGTGTCCTTCGACACGACCGCGCGCGCGTTCATAACGTTTCGACAGAGAATTGGGGCGCCTCGGACACCCGATGCATCCGATCGGTGTCGCTGCGCTCACCTGAGCCCCGCCATTTGGCGGGGCTCGCTCTTTATGCCCGTTTTACGCGTGGTCCGGACCGCAAGAAGTCGGCTTGTCCCACTGTTTGGAACGGACCCCCATCACGTGCTGCAATTCATGAACTCCCGAGTAGTACGGCCCTGAACGAAACACCGGCACAACGTAGGTGCCGACGCCGAGAGGTTGTTGGTCGAGTGAGGCGCAGCAAGGAAAGCTCCGCGGAGCACGAGGCGCGGGGCAACTTCACCCCGCCGTCGCGCGCGGCGATGTCGCCCGCGGACGTGCCCGTGACGCCCCCGCCCGTCGAGGCGGCCAAGGGCAGCACCAGCAAGCTCTCGCCCCGCAACTGGCGGGTGCCGACCAGGCTGAACGCGATCCTCCTCATACCCGTGCTGGTCGGCCTCGTCATGGGCGGCTTCCAGGTGAAGGGGTCGATCGACACCTGGCAGGAGGCGCAGGACGCCGAGAAGACGGCGCTCATCGTGCGCGCCGCCTCGGAGTACAGCACCGCCCTGCTGAACGAGCGGGACCTGACCGCCGCCCCGCTGCTCGCCGCGAAGTCCGCCGAGGACCGCAAGAGCGACGAGGTGACGCAGGCGTACGCCGCCACCGACGCCGCCCGCGCCAAGTTCGACGCGGCCGTCGGGAACCTCCCCTCGGGCCAGGGCCTGGAGCGCCGCCTGCGGCTGTTCAAGGACGAGGAGCCCAAGCTCGAAGCGCTCCGCAAGGCCGCCTACACGCGCTCCCTCGACCCGGTGAACACCCAGCTCGGCTACACCGGCGTCCAGCACTACCTGACCGAGTTCTCCAACGAGCTCGGCCTCGGCACCGGCAACGTCACCAGCTACGGCCGCAGCGTCTACGCGATCCAGCTGGCCAAGGGCGCCGAGTCGCTCCAGCGCTCCATCGGCACCCAGCTCCTGGTCCGGCCCAGCCGCCAGGAGACCGTCTTCGCCCAGCAGTCCGTGGCGTTCAACTCGTACAACTACCTGGAGCAGATCGCCCTCGGCGAGTTCTCCTCCGGTGGCATGCCCGAGGACGTCGAGCTGCTGAAGAAGGTCATGGCCGGCAAGGCCACCGAGGGCGCCAAGCGCCTCCAGGCCGCCGGCGTCGAGCTGCCCAAGGGCAAGGACGGGTCGGTCTACTCCGGCGTCGCCTCCGCCATCGGCACCGCCAAGAGCCCCGAGGGCCTCGCGGACCTGAAGCCCAAGGGCATCACGGCCGAGACCTGGATGGCCGTCGCCACCGCCAAGTTCGACGGCTACACGGAGGTCGAGAAGGCCCTCGTGGACAAGGCCGTCGCCGAGGCCGCCAAGATCTCCGACGAGTCCAAGACGGACGCCTGGGTCAACGGCGCCATCGTCGTCGTCGCCCTGCTCGCCGCCTTCATCCTGGCCGGCATGATGGCCCGCCAGATGAGCCGCTCGATGCGCGAGCTGCGGACCGCCGCCTTCGGCATCGCCGAGCAGCGCCTGCCGATGCTCGTCGACCAGCTGTCCCGTACCGAGCCCGGCCGGGTCGACACCCGGGTGCAGCCCATCCCGATCGACTCGCAGGACGAGATCGGCGAGGTCGCCCGCGCCTTCGACCAGGTCCACCGCGAGGCCGTCCGGCTCGCCGCCGAGCAGGCCATGCTCCGGGGCAACGTCAACGCGATCTTCACCAACCTCTCGCGCCGCAACCAGTCGCTGATCGAGGGCCAGCTGACCCTCATCACGGACCTGGAGAACAACGAGGCCGACCCGGACCAGCTGGAGAACCTCTTCCGCCTGGACCACCTGGCCACCCGTATGCGCCGCAACGGCGAGAACCTCCTCGTCCTCGCCGGCGAGGAGCCGGGCCGCCGCTGGGACCAGCCGGTCCCGCTGGTCGACGTCATGCGCGCCGCCTCCTCCGAGGTGGAGCAGTACGAGCGCATCGAGCTGGCCGGCGTCCCGGAGGCCGAGATCCACGGCCAGGCCGTGACCGACCTCGTGCACCTGCTCGCCGAGCTCCTGGAGAACGCCACCACGTTCTCCTCCCCGCAGACCAAGGTCCGCGTCACCGCGACCCGTCTCCCCGACGGCCGCGTGATGGTCGAGATCCACGACAAGGGCATCGGCCTCACCGCCGAGGACTTCGCGGACATCAACCACAAGCTGGCCAACCCGCCTACCGTGGACGCCGCCGTCTCGCAGCGCATGGGCCTCTTCGTGGTCGGCCGCCTCGCCGACCGGCACGGCATCCGCGTCCAGCTCCGCCCCTCGGGCGAGCAGGCGGGGACGACCTCGCTCGTCATGCTGCCGGACGCGATCACGCACGGCGGCGGCGGCGAGCAGCCGCTCCAGGACGACTTCACCGTCTCGCAGATCATCCCGCAGCAGCAGCAGAACGCCTTCGAGGCCGCCCCGCAGCAGCAGCAGCCGATGCTGACCGCGGCGGACCTGGGCTTCGACGACTCGCGCTACGAGCAGCCGGCCGAGGAGGAGCTCCAGCTCGACCCGGTCAACCGCTCGCTGAACCGGGAGGGGCGTCGCGCCGCCCTCGGTGCCCAGGCGCAGTCCGGCGACCGCCCGCTGTTCCGCGACGAGGCGGAGCAGGGCGACGAGTACGGGCACCAGGACCAGGACCAGGCGTACGCGCAGGGTGTCGCGGACCAGGGCCAGGAGTACGCTCGTCAGCAGCCCCAGGAGTACGCGGCGGAGCAGTACCCCGCGCAGGAGTACGGGCAGCCGCAGCAGACCCCGGGCTACGGCCAGGAGTACGCGGCCGGCTACCCCGCGCAGGACGGCTACGACTACCCGCAGCAGGGTTATGAGGCGTACCCGCAGCAGGGCTATGCGGAACCCTCGTACGAGGCCCCGGCGGCCGAACACCAGCAGTACGGGAACGCGTTCGAACCCCAGGCCCACCAGGCGGAGTGGCCGGATCAGAGCGCTTACCAGAACGGCTACGGCCAGGAGTACGGAGCGGAACCGGAATCTGCTCCGAGCGCTCCCGAACAGAGCCGGGAGCGCGTAGGCTTCGACCGTCCGGGTCCGGCTCCCAGCCCCGCCCCGGACGCCGGCCACGCGCTGACCGACGCCGGTCTGCCGCGCCGCGGCAGCGTCGCCCCGCCGACCCAGCAGGTGCCGCAGCAGCAGGCGCCGCAGCAGCCGAAGCCCGCGCAGCCGGAGCAGGGGCAGAACGACGCCGACGGTTCCGACGAATGGCGCTCGACCAACGACGAGCGCTGGCAGCGTGCCGGGAAGCTCAAGGACCCCAAGGCGGGCGGGGTCACCTCGTCCGGTCTCCCCCGGCGGGTCCCGAAGGCCAACCTGGTCGAGGGAACGGCGGAGCAGACGCCTCAGGGCGGCCCCCAGGTCTCCCGCGCTCCCGAGGACGTCCGGGGCAGGTTGAGCAACCTGCGCCGCGGTGTCCAGCAGGGACGCAGCGCGGGAACGGACACGAACGGATCGGGCCTCGGCCCGGGCAGTACCTACAACCAGGAGCGTTAGTGTGAGCATGAGCCAGGCGGCGCAGAATCTGAACTGGTTGATCACCAACTTCGTGGACAACACCCCCGGGGTGTCGCACACGGTGGTGGTCTCCGCCGACGGACTCCTGCTGGCGATGTCCGAGGGGTTCCCCCGCGACCGCGCCGACCAGCTGGCGGCCGTCGCATCCGGACTCACCTCGCTGACCGCGGGCGCGTCCAGGATCTTCGAGGGCGGTGCGGTCAACCAGACCGTCGTGGAGATGGAGCGCGGCTTCCTCTTCATCATGTCGATCTCGGACGGTTCCTCGCTGGCCGTACTCGCCCACCCGGAGGCCGACATCGGTCTCGTCGGGTACGAGATGGCCCTGCTGGTGGACCGTGCGGGCACCGTACTGACCCCGGATCTCCGTGCGGAGCTCCAGGGAAGTCTTCTCAACTAACAGACAGACAGTGCGTTTCGTGCCACCGCACCGTAGGGTGCGGTGGCGCGGCTCCAAGGGACATGGACCGCGAGGCAGTCGGAGGAGGAGACGTGGGAACACCACCGGGCGCGAGCCCTTACAACGGTTATGACGCGCACCAGGCGCCGCAGGGCGACACCGCGCACAACCGGTTCAACTTTCCCTCCGCCCCGAGCAGACAGGGCGCCACGCAGCCGTACGCGCAGCCCCACGCCCCGTCCGCGGCAGCGGGCTCGCCGAGCGCCTCGCGCGGTCCGTCCGCATCGGGAGGTTCCGGCGGGCACAACCCGCTCGTGCGTCCCTACGCGATGACCGGCGGCCGGACCCGGCCGCGCTACCAGCTCGCCATCGAGGCGCTGGTCAGTACGACGGCCGATCCGGCCCGGCTGCAGGGGCAGTTGCCCGAGCACCAGCGGATCTGCCGGCTGTGCTTCGAGATCAAGTCGGTCGCGGAGATCTCGGCTCTTCTCTCCATCCCCCTCGGCGTCGCCCGAATCCTCGTCGCCGACCTGGCCGAGGCCGGACTCGTCGCCATCCACCAGCCGGGCGGCGACGAGGCCGCCGGCGGTCAGCCAGACGTGACACTGCTCGAAAGGGTGCTCAGTGGACTTCGCAAGCTCTAGCGGCGGCGCGGCCCGTTCAACCACCAGCGCGAAGATCGTGGTGGCGGGTGGCTTCGGCGTGGGCAAGACCACGTTCGTCGGCGCCGTCTCGGAGATCAACCCGCTGCGTACCGAGGCCGTCATGACGTCCGCGTCCGCGGGCATCGACGACCTCACCCACACCGGCGACAAGACGACGACGACTGTCGCCATGGACTTCGGCCGCATCACCCTGGACCAGGACCTGATCCTGTACCTCTTCGGTACGCCGGGCCAGGACCGCTTCTGGTTCATGTGGGACGACCTGGTCCGCGGCGCCATCGGCGCCGTCGTCCTCGTCGACACCCGCCGTCTCGCCGACTGCTTCCCGGCCGTCGACTACTTCGAGAACTCCGGCCTCCCCTTCGTCATCGCCCTCAACGGCTTCGACGGGAACCAGCCCTACCAGCCCGAGGAGGTCCGCGAGGCCCTCCAGATCGGCCCCGACACCCCGATCATCACCACCGACGCCCGCCACCGCGCGGACGCCAAGAGCGCGCTCATCACCCTCGTGGAGCACGCCCTCATGGCCCGCCTGCGGTAGTCCCGACGGACGACGGTGAAAGGGCCCCGCACCGGTCTCGGTGCGGGGCCCTTCGCCGTGCGGCCTCCCGCCCTTCGCCGTGCGGCCTCCCGCCGTGCGGCGTGCGGCTTCCCGGACACGCCGAAGGCCCCCGCTCCGGGTGGAGCGGGGGCCTTCGGGGTGCTCGGGGGGCTCAGCGCCAGCTGTGCGGGGCGCGGAAGCCGTGCTCGCGCTCCAGGCGGCGCCAGCCGGCCGTGGTGCGGGCGTGGTGGTCCGTGGCGGCCTCGTCGGGCCGGGCGGCCGCGCGGGCGAGCAGCACGGCCGTGATGGCGGCGAGCTCCTCGGGGTCGGCGTGGCCCTTCTCGACACGGAGCAGGTTGGCTGATGTGGTCACGTGAGTGGCTCCTCTGGCTGGGAAGTCCTGCGGAGGGCGGGGAGGGAAGTCCTACTGGGGCGGGTTGCCGTGCTTGCGCGACGGCAGGTCCGCGTGCTTGGTGCGGAGCATCGCGAGGGACCGGATGAGCACCTGGCGGGTGTCGGCGGGGTCGATGACGTCGTCGACCAGGCCGCGCTCCGCCGCGTAGTACGGGTGCATCAGCTCGGCCTTGTACTCCTTGACCATGCGGGCACGCATGGCCTCGGGGTCCTCGGCCTCGGCGATCTGCTTGCGGAAGATCACGTTGGCGGCGCCCTCGGCGCCCATGACCGCGATTTCGTTGGTGGGCCAGGCGTACGTCAGGTCGGCGCCGATGGACTGGGAGTCCATGACGATGTAGGCGCCGCCGTACGCCTTGCGCAGGATCAGCGAGATCCGGGGCACGGTCGCGTTGCAGTAGGCGTACAGCAGCTTCGCGCCGTGGCGGATGATTCCACCGTGCTCCTGGTCGACGCCCGGAAGGAAGCCGGGGACGTCCAGAAGGGTGATGATCGGGATGTTGAAGGCGTCGCACATCTGCACGAAGCGGGCGGCCTTCTCGGACGCCTCGATGTCGAGGACGCCGGCCAGCGACTGGGGCTGGTTGGCGACGATGCCGACGACCTGGCCGTCGAGGCGGGCCAGGGCGCAGATGATGTTGCGCGCCCAGCGCTCGTGGACCTCCAGGTAGTCGCCGTCGTCGACGAGCTCCTCGATGACCTTGTGCATGTCGTAGGGGCGGTTGCCGTCGGCGGGCACCAGGTCGAGCAGGACCTCGGAGCGGCGGTCCGCCGGGTCCTCGGAGGCGACGGTCGGCGGGTTCTCGCGGTTGTTCTGGGGGAGCATCGAGAGGAGGTAGCGCACCTCGGCGATGCAGGTCTCCTCGTCGTCGTACGCGAAGTGCGCGACGCCGCTGGTGCCGGCGTGGACGTCGGCGCCGCCGAGGCCGTTCTGGGTGATCTCCTCGCCGGTGACCGCCTTGACGACGTCCGGGCCGGTGATGAACATCTGCGAGGTCTCGCGGACCATGAAGACGAAGTCCGTGAGAGCGGGCGAGTAGGCCGCGCCACCGGCGCACGGGCCGAGCATGACCGAGATCTGCGGGATGACGCCCGAGGCCCGGGTGTTGCGCTGGAAGATGCCGCCGTAGCCGGCGAGGGCGGAGACGCCCTCCTGGATGCGGGCGCCGGCGCCGTCGTTGAGGGAGACCAGCGGGGCACCGGCCGCGATGGCCATGTCCATGATCTTGTGGATCTTGGTGGCGTGGGCCTCGCCCAGCGCGCCGCCGAAGATCCGGAAGTCGTGGGCGTAGACGAAGACCGTGCGGCCCTCGACCGTGCCCCAGCCGGTGATGACACCGTCGGTGTAGGGCTTCTTGGCCTCCAGGCCGAAGCCGACGGCGCGGTGGCGCCGCAGCTGCTCGACCTCGCTGAAGGAACCAGGGTCGAGCAGCAGCTCGATGCGCTCGCGGGCCGTCAGCTTGCCCTTGGCGTGCTGGGCCTCGGTGGCGCGGTCGCTCGGGCCGCGGAGGGCCTGCTCGCGCAGGACGTGCAGCTCGGCCACTCGGCCACGGGCGTCAGCGGGCTCGCTCGGGATCTGGTCCACAACGGTCATGTACCGACCCTACGAAGTCACCCCCGAAAACTCCGCCGTCGACTCCGTACAGTCTCGCGTGTCGATTCCTGGTGGGGCTGTACAGAACCATCACCTGTCACAGCCGAGTCGACAGCCAGATACCCCCTGTGGTTGTAGGGGTCCCACATAGACGGAAAATCGGCGGGTCGGTCGCCTTCCGGGTGACCGGGAGGGCGACCGCCTGACCATAACGCCTCGCGGGTGGCGCCGTGGGCCGAGTCCGCGCGGAGGAAGCGGACGTTCCCCCGGCCGGCGCGCTCGCCGCCACCGCCACCCGCCGCCGTCGCCGTCGCCGCTGCCGTCGCCGCTGCCATCGCCATCGCCATCGCCATCGCCATCGCCATCGCCATCGCCAGGGCCAGGGCCAGGGCCAGGGCCACCGTCGCCGTCGGCGGCCGTTTTCCATAGATGTTGAATGTTGAACGGAATAGGGCTACAGTCGTTCTCGTTGAAGGTTCAACAAACACCGACAAGGAGCACGTCATGGGTCTCTTCACCCGCAAGAACAACGAGTCCGCCACCGCCGTCGCCACCCTCCCCGTGGACCCGGCCCTGGCCGCCCTGACCGGCGAGTACAGCATCGACCCCGCGCACAGCAGCATCGGCTTCACCGTCCGCCACGCGATGGTGACCAACGTCCGCGGCACCTTCGCCGAGCACGAGGGCGCGCTGAAGCTGGACGGCGCGAACCCGGGCGCCTCCACCGCCTCGATCGACGTGAAGATCGCCTCCGTCGACACGGGCATCGGCGACCGCGACGGCCACCTGCGCAGCGGCGACTTCTTCGACGCCGAGCAGTTCCCGCTCATGACGTTCCGCTCCACCGAGGCCGCGCAGCTGGGCGGCGACAAGTACCGGATCACCGGCGACCTGACCATCAAGGACGTCACCAAGCCGCTCTCGATCGACCTGGAGTTCAACGGCACCGCCACCGACGTCTACGGCAACGAGCGCGTCGGCTTCGAGGGCTCGGCCGAGATCCTGCGCTCCGAGTGGGGCCTCACCTGGAACGCCGCCCTGGAGACCGGCGGCGTGATGGTCAGCGACAAGGTCAAGCTGAACTTCGACATCTCCGCCATCAAGAACGCCGCCTGACCCCGGCCCCACCCCTCCGGATCCACACGAGCGCGCCCGCCCTCCGCACCCGCGGAAGGCGGGCGCTCGGCGTTCCCGGCGGCCGCCCGCCCCCGAGGACGGGCGCCGCTGTCAGTGGTGCCCACTAGCGTCGCCGGCATGGAATTCCGCATCGACAGCGCCGTGTTGACCGAGGCCGTGACCTGGGCCGCCCGGGTCCTGCCCGCCCGCTCCCCGCTGCCCGTCCTCGGCGGGCTGCTGCTGGAGGCGGCGGACGGCCGGCTGCGGGTCTCGGGCCTCGACCACGAGGCCTCCGCCCGCGTCGAGGTCGAGGCCGACACCGTCGTCCCGGGCCGGGCACTGGTCCTCGGCCGGCGCCTGGTCGACATCTGCAAGGTGCTCCCCCGGGGCCACGCGGAACTCGCCGTGGAGGGCGCCCGGCTCTCGGTGACCTCCGGCGACGCCCGCTTCGGCCTCTCGCTGCTGCCCCTCGACGACTACCCGGCCGCCCCGGCGCTGCCCGAGGTCCGCGGCCTGGTGGACGGGGACGCCTTCGCGACGGCCGTCGGACAGGTGGCCGTCGCCGCCGGCCGGGACGACTCGCTGCCCGTGCTGACCGGCATCCGGCTCGCCCTGGACGGCGACACGATGACGCTGGCCGCCACCGACCGCTACCGGTACGCCGTCCGCGCCCTGGAGTGGAAGCCCGAGGCGGGCGGCGCGGGCGAACCCGCCGACGTGGTCGTCCCCGCCCGACGCCTCAGCGAGATCGCCCGCTCGCTCGCCGGCGCCGGCCCGGCCCGGCTCGCCCTCGACTCGGGTTCCCTGGGCTTCGAGAGCGCCGGCACCCGCGCCACCACCCGGCTGCTCGACGGCCGGCTCCCCCGCCACGACAAGCTCTTCGCGCTCGGCGACCACGCCCTCGCGGTGACCGCGGGGGGCCCGCTCACCGAGGCGGTCCGCCGGGTCGCGGTCGTCGCCGAGGGCGACAGCCCGGTCCAGCTGGCCTTCTCCGCCGCGGGCCTCCACCTCCAGGCCGGATACGAGGACGACGTCGCCTCCCAGCGCCTGCCCGCCACCCTGACCGGGGCGGCGTCGATGACGGTCGCCTTCAACCCGGGGTACCTCCTGGACGCGCTCGGCGCGCTGGACGCCCCCGAGGTCCGCTTCCACCTCCTCGGCCCCGGCCAGCGCGCCCTGCTGACCGACGGCCCGGACGGCACCCACCGCCATCTGCTGATGTCGGTGAAGCCGCTGATCTGAGACGGGAGGGCCCGCCGGGTCAGAACCCGCCGCCGCCGTCGAAGCCGCCGCCCCCGCCGAAGTCCCCGCCGCCCCCGAAGTCCCCGCCGCCGAAGTCGCCGGAGCCGAAGTCGCCGCCGGAGAAGTCGCCGCCCTGGAACTCGCCGCCCCCGTACTCGGCGGCGTAGGCCGGGGTGGCGAGCGCGGAGCCGAGCATGGTGCCGACGAGGAGGCCGGGGAGCATCCCGCCGCCGAAGTACCCGCCGGCCCAGGGGCCGTAGGCCGGGCCCGCCTCCCAGTACGGGCGGCGGCCGCCGTCGGTCTCCACGGTGCGGGCGACGGGGTCGAGCCCGTCGTCGAGGCGGGCCCCGTCGGCCGCGCAGACCGGGACCCGGCGCGGCGCGCCGGCGGCCGGGGTCCACTCCCGGTCCCCGACGGCGGGGCCGTGGCGGGGGTCGAAGAAGCACGGGGGCCGGCGCTCCGGCAGGGGCCGGTTCTCGCGCCGGGCGGCCAGGACGGCGAGGGAGTAGCGGCCGTCCTCCAGCGCCTGGGTCACCGCGCGGACGTCGTGGGGGCGGGCGGCCGCGGCCATCAGCGACTTGGCCCGGTCGTACGCGTCGAGGGCGCGTTCGTAGTCACCGCGCATGGCGTCGTCGGCGCCGGGCTCGGCGGGGTGGAAGTCGAGGCGTTCGAGCTCCTCGCCGAAGGCGGTGATGTCCTCGTCGACGACCACGCGCAGCCGGTCGAGGGCGGCCCGCTCCTCGGCCTCCTTGCGGAGCCGGTTGCGGCGGACGACGGCGTAGGCGCCCGCGCCGCCCGCCACGACGACCGCGCCGAGGGCGACGAGGCCGGCGACGGGGACCCCGGAGTCCGCCGCCGCGGAACCCCAGGAAGCGGGGGCGGAGCCGCGCAGGACCGGGAGGGCCTGGTCGACGAAGTCGTTCAGCTCGGTGGCGGCGTCGGCGCCCGGCTGCCGTACGGAGGTGACGAGGTTGTCCACGGCGTCCCGGGACATCACCGCGCGGTCGGCGCGGGCATCGAAGCCGTCGCCGAGCCGGATCGCGTACAGGCCGGTGATGCCGGTCCGCGTCCGCAGGTTCTGGAAGAGGTCCTCCGGCGGGAACTGTCCGTTCGCGGGCAGCACCGCCACGAAGAGCGGCTTGTCCGCGTCCTCGATCTTCTGCGCGAGGGCCTTCGCGTCAGCCGCGGAAAGCTGGTCGGCGGCTCCCGGGTCGACGTAGACCGGGCCCTGTCTCAGGGCGGCGGCCGCATCGGGTACGCCCGTGGCCCTGGCGCCCGCGAGGGGGGCCAGGACCAGCAGCAGGAGCATCGTCAGCCCCGCGAGGGCCGACCCGGTGGACATCGCCCTGGTCCTCATGGTTCGACGCTACCCGAACAGTGTCGAACTGGACATGGCCGGACTATTCGGCGGGGTCGATGCCGGCGCGCAGCAGCCCGTAGGTGAAGGCGTCCTCCAGGGCCTGCCAGGAGGCGGCGATGACGTTCTCGCCGACGCCGACCGTGGACCACTCGGTGTTGCCGTCGCCGGTGGTGACCAGGACCCGGGTCGTCGACTCGGTGCCGTGGCGGCCCTCCAGGATGCGGACCTTGTAGTCGACCAGCTCGAACTTGGCCAGCGGCGGGTACATGCGCTCCAGCGCCACCCGCATCGCCCGGTCCAGCGCGTTGACGGGGCCGTTGCCCTCGGCGGTGGCGACGATCCGCTCGCCCTTGGCCCAGAGCTTCACGGTGGCCTCGTTGGCGTGGGTGCCGTCGGGGCGGTCCTCGACGATCGCGCGCCAGGACTCCGTGCGGAAGTAGCGGCGGGCCCGGCCCTCGGCCTCCTCGCGGAGCAGCAGCTCGAAGGAGGCGTCGGCGGCCTCGTATGTGTAGCCCTGGAGCTCGCGCTCCTTGACCCGCTCGACGACGCGGCCGACGAGGGCGCGGTCGCCGCCCAGGTCGACGCCGAGCTCCTTGCCCTTGAGCTCGATGGAGGCGCGGCCCGCCATGTCGGAGACCAGCATCCGCATGGTGTTGCCGACCAGCTCGGGGTCGATGTGCTGGTAGAGGTCCGGGTCGACCTTGATCGCCGAGGCGTGGAGTCCGGCCTTGTGGGCGAAGGCGGAGACGCCGACGTAGGGCTGGTGGGTGGAGGGGGTCAGGTTGACGACCTCGGCGATCGCGTGCGAGATGCGGGTCATCTCGGCGAGCGCGCCCTCGGGGAGGACCTTCTTGCCGTACTTCAGCTCCAGGGCCGCGACGACCGGGAAGAGGTTGGCGTTGCCGACCCGCTCGCCGTAGCCGTTGGCGGTGCACTGGACGTGGGTGGCGCCGGCGTCGACGGCGGCCAGGGTGTTGGCGACGGCGCAGCCGGTGTCGTCCTGGGCGTGGATGCCGAGGCGGGCGCCGGTGTCGGCGATGACGGTGGCGACCACGGCCTGGATCTGGGCGGGGAGCATGCCGCCGTTGGTGTCGCAGAGGATGACCACGTCGGCGCCGGCCTCGTGGGCGGCGCGGACGACGGCCTTGGCGTAGTCGGGGTTGGCCTTGTAGCCGTCGAAGAAGTGCTCGCAGTCGACGAAGACCCGGCGGCCCTGGGCGGTCAGGTGGGCGACGGTGTCGCGGACCATCTCCAGGTTCTCGTCGAGCGTGGTGCGCAGGGCCAGCTCGACGTGCCGGTCGTGGGACTTGGCGACCAGGGTGACGACCGGGGCGCCGGAGTCGAGGAGCGCCTTGACCTGCGGGTCCTCGGCGGCATTGCCGCCGGCCCGGCGGGTGGCGCCGAAGGCGACGAGCTGCGCGTTCTTGAACGCGATCTCCTGCTGGGCGCGGGCGAAGAACTCCGTGTCGCGCGGGTTGGCGCCGGGCCAGCCGCCCTCGATGAAGCCCACGCCGAAGTCGTCGAGGTGACGTGCGATGGTCAGCTTGTCCGCGACGGTGAGGTTGATGCCTTCACGCTGCGCCCCGTCGCGCAGCGTCGTGTCGAAGACATGGAAGCTGTCGTCGAGGGGCGCGCTCTCGGCGTTCTCCGTGGTCATGACTGTGATGGCTCCTGTCGGATGTGGCTCCGGAAGTCTGGATCCACTTGCCCCCATTCTCACGCGTCGTCCGTTTCCGGCAGGGGTGGGGCCGGAAAACGAAAAAACCCCTCGCGGGTGCGAGAGGTCTGCGCGCGGGTCTGGGGCACGGTGTCCACCGCCGCGGGGGTCGTGCCGCGATTCAGTGGCCACTGCGGACCGGCGCGCTGCTGCCGATAATCATCGTGGTAGCAAGCACGCCGGAAGTCTGACACAGGTGGTGTCCCGGCGGGACGGGGATCTCACGATACGGGCAGGCGGTCCGGCTCGCGGCCGGGCAGGGCGTCACCGCCGTCCGTGCCGACCCGCCCCAGGTCGATGTCCCGGGTCTCCCGCATCGTGAGGTAGACGACCAGGGAGACGGCCGCGCAGCCCGCCACGTACCAGGAGAAGCCCGACTCGACGCCCGCGTCCTTGAACCAGAGGGCCACGTACTCGGCCGTTCCGCCGAAGAGGGCGTTGGCGACGGCGTACGGGAGGGCGACGCCGAGGGCGCGGATGCCGGTGGGGAAGAGCTCGGCCTTCACGCAGGCGTTGATCGAGGTGTAGCCGGTGACGACGACCAGCGCGAGCAGCGAGAGCCCGAGGGCCGGCCAGAAGGAGCCGGCGTGCTTCAGCATCGTCAGGATCGGGACGGTGAGGAGCGTGGAGCCCACCGCGAAGGTGATGAGCAGGGGGCGGCGGCCGATGCGGTCGGAGAGGCGTCCGGCGAGCGGCTGGAGGCAGGCGAAGACGATGAGGGCGCAGAAGGAGACCAGGGTGGCGGTCTGCTTGGGGAGGCCTGCGGAGTTGGAGAGGTACTTGGTGAGGTAGGTGGTGTACGTGTAGTACGCGACGGTGCCGCCCACGGTGAGCGCGACGACGAGGAAGGCCTCGCGCCGGTGCGCCCAGAGCGCCGTGAGGGTGCCCTTCCGGTCGCTCGCGACCCCGTCGTCGGCGGTCGTCTCGTACACCTCCGTCTCCAGCATCGTGCGGCGCAGGTAGAAGACGACGGCCGCGCCGAGGGCGCCGAGGACGAAGGGGATGCGCCAGCCCCAGCTGTGCAGGGCCTCGGTGGAGAGGGTGTGCTGGAGGACGAGCAGCAGGCCGAGGCCGAGGATCTGGCCGGCGGTCATCGACACGTACTGGAAGCTGGAGGCGAAGCCGCGGTGCTCGGGGGCCGATGCCTCGGTGAGGTAGGTGGCGCTGGCGGCGTACTCGCCGCCGACGGACAGTCCCTGGAGGAGGCGGGCGACCAGGAGGACGGCGGCGCCGCCGTACCCGGCGACGGCGTAGGTGGGCGCGACCGCGATGAGGAGTGCGGAGGCGGACATCAGGGTGACGGTGAGGGTGAGGGCCGCCTTGCGGCCCCTGCGGTCGCCGACCCGGCCGAGGAGCCAGCCGCCGACGGGCCGCATGAAGAAGCCGACGGCGAAGATGCCGGCGGTGTTCATGAGTTTGGCCGTCTCGTTCCCCTCGGGGAAGAACGCCCCCGCGAAGTAGGTGGCGAAACTGGCGTACACGAACCAGTCGAACCACTCGACCATGTTGCCGGCGGAGCCGACCCAGATCTTCTTCCAGTGCTCTCGTCCCATGGACCGGAACCGTGCCGGAGGTGACGCCGGGGCAACAAGGGTGCAGCGGGCAACGATCCCGTGTACTTGCGTGCGTTGTGGTCGCGGCCCGGGCGGGGGGTGACGGCGGGCCGGCGCGCGGCCAGGCCGCCACTAGGCCCGCGGCAGCAGGCCCTGCTCGATGAACTCTCTTACGTGTGCCAGGACTTGCTCGCGTCCGGTGCCGGGCACGCCGACGGCGACGTGCACGCTGAAGCCGTCCAGGAGCGCCCTCGTGCGGGTGGCGAAGCGGTCCGGGTCGACCGGCCGGAACTCGCCGCGCGAGACGCCCTCGGCGAGGATCGCGACCAGGTCGCGGTGCCAGGCCCCCTCGATGGCGGCCTGCCGGACCCGGGCGTCGGCGTCCGCGTTCTGGGACCGGTTCCAGACCTCCAGCCAGAGGATCCAGTGCGGATCGCGCGGGCCGTCGGGCACGTAGACGTCGACGTACCCGTCGAGCCGCTCGCGGGCGGTCCCGGGCCGGGAGAGCAGGGCGCTGCGCTCCGCGCCGAGGCGCCCCTCGCTCCACTCCAGGGTCTGGAGCAGCAGCTCGTCCTTGGTGCGGAAGTAGTAGAGCAGGTGCCCGCTGCTCATCCCGACCTGCCGCCCGAGCCCCGCCATGGTGAGCCCGTCGAGCCCGCGCTCGGCGATGGTGTCCATGGCGGCGGCGAGCAGCTCCTCGCGGGGCGGGGCGGCCTGGTTGCGCCGGCGGGGCGGGGCGGCCGCGACGGAGGGGCGGGAGGGGTCGGAGGGGTCCATACGGGTCACTCGTACGTTCTACCTCATCCCCCGTCCGGCCTCAGACCTTCGGCTGCTGCTGGGTGATGCAGTGGATGCCGCCGCCGCCGGCGAAGATCGTGCGGGCGTCGACCAGGACGACCTCGCGCTCCGGGAAGAGGCGGCGGAAGATCTCGGCGGCCAGCTCGTCGTGCGGGTCGTCGAAGGCGCAGAGGACGACGCCGCCGTTGCACAGGTAGTGGTTGATGTACGAGTAGTCGACCCAGTCGCCCTCCTCGTCCTTCAGGACGGTGGGGGCCGGGATCTCGATGACCTCCAGCGGGCGGCCCTGGGCGTCGGTCTCGGCGCGCAGCAGCTCGACGTAGAGGCGGGAGCGCTCGTGGTCGGGGTGGGCCGGGTCCTGCTGGCTGTGGACGAGGACCGTGCCGGGGCGGGCGAAGGCGGCGACGATGTCGACGTGGCCCTGGGTGCCGTAGAGGCCGTAGTCGCCGCTGAGGCCGTGCGGGAGCCAGATCGCCTTCGTCGTGCCGAGCTTGGCGTGGATCTCGGCCTCGACCTGCTCGCGGGTCCACCCGGGGTTGCGGCCGGCGCCGAGCTGGACGGTGTCGGTGAGCAGGACGGTGCCCTCGCCGTCGACGTGGAGGGCGCCGCCCTCGTTGACGAGGGGGGAGGAGAGGACCGGGACGCCCGCCGTGTCCGCGACGTGCCGGGCGATCTTCGAGTCGTGCTCCCAGCGGGCCCAGTCCTGGGCGCCCCAGCCGTTGAACACCCAGTCGACGGCGGCCAGCGCGGTGCCGTCGGTGACGAAGGTCGGGCCGATGTCCCGCATCCAGGCGTCGTCGAGTTCGCGCTCGACGAGCTCGACGTCCGGGCCGAGGAGCGCGGCGGCCGACTCGGTGTCGCCGGGGGCGACCACCATCGTCACCGGCTCGAAGGCGCGGACGGCACGGGCCACCGACGCCCACGCGGCGCGCGCCTCGGCGAGCTCCTCCGCGTTCGTGAAGGTGGGGTTGGTGCTGGGCCAGGCCATCCAGGTGCGCTCGTGCGGCATCCACTCGGCGGGCATACGGAAGGTCATCGGAAGTCCTTGGGAGGCTCGGACGAAGTCGAGGCGCGGGTCGGCCCCGGAGGGGCGGAAGCGCGCGTTCCCGCCCGCCGCCGCGCCGACATCTTTGAGCAACACTCTAAATGCTTATTCACAGTCTTCCAAGGATTGACGTGCGGGACGGGCTGAGGTCACATTGAGCGTCACTCTAAATCAGTACCGCTCCCGTCCCCCAGGAGGCCGCATGCCGATCGAACAGCGCGGAGTCGACACCATCCCCGAGGCCGAACGCACCAGCGGCCCCCGCGACCTCGTCTCGATCCTGCTCGGATCCAACCTCTGCCTGGGCGTCATCGTCTTCGGCTGGCTCCCGGTCTCCTTCGGCCTCGGCTTCTGGGCCTCGGTCACGTCCGTCGTGACCGGCACCCTCGCCGGCGTCGCCGTCACCGCACCGCTGGCGCTGGTCTCCCTCCGTACGGCCACCAACCTCTCCACCTCCTCCGGCGCCTTCTTCGGCGTCCGCGGCCGGCTCGTCGGCTCGGTGGTCGGCCTGCTGCTCTCCCTCGGCTACACGGCGCTGACCCTCTGGATCGGCGGCGACGTCATGGTCGGGACCCTCGCCCGGCTGGTCGGACTACCGACCGGCGGAGCGGCGCACGCCGCCGTGTACGCGCTGCTCGCCGCCTGCACGGTGGTCGCCGCCGTGTACGGCTACCGGCTGCTGCTCCGGCTCAGCAAGGCGCTCGCGGTCGTCATGACCGTGCTGCTCGCCGTCGGCATCGCCGCCTACGCCGGGGACTTCACGACCGCGGCCGTGGCGGACACCCCGTACCTGCTCGGCTCGTTCTGGCCGACGTGGCTGTTCTCCGCGGTCGCCGCCGGGCTCAGCGGACCGGTCGCCTTCATCACCCTGCTCGGCGACTACACCCGGTACGTCTCCCCCGAGCGCCACAGCCCGCGGAAGGTCTGGCGGGCCACGTGTCTCGGCCTCGTCGTCGGCCTGCTCGTCCCCCAGCTCTTCGGCACGTTCACCGCGCTCGCGTCCCGCGGCGGGCTCGACTACGCGGGCCCGCTCGTCGCCGCCTCGCCCGCCTGGTACCTGGTACCGCTGCTCCTCGCGGCCACCGCCGGCTCCGTCGGCAACGCCGGCCTGATGCTGTACTCGATGGGGCTCGACCTGGACGCGATCCTGCCGAGGGCCACCCGCGCGCACGCCACGCTCGTCGTCGCGGCGGTGGCGACGGCCTTCGTCTTCCTCGGCCACTTCGCCTCGGACGCGCAGACCGCGATGACCTCGTTCGTCCTGCTGCTCACCGCGATCGGCACCCCGTGGGCCGTGATCACCCTGATCGGGCACGCGCGGTGCGGCGGCACGTACGACCCGGAGGCGCTCCAGGTCTTCAACAACCGCTCGCGCGGCGGGATCTACTGGTTCTCGGCGGGCTGGCACCCGCGCGCCACCTTCTCCTGGGCGGTCGGCGCCGCCGTCGGCCTCGCCTCGGTGTCGACACCCCTCTACGAGGGGCCGCTGCTCGCCCTCACGGGCGGGATCGACTGCAGCTTCGTCCTCTCGGGCATCGTCGGCGGCGCCCTGTACGCCGTCCTGACGGCGAACAGGGCCCCCGGGACCGTGAAGGCCCCGGAAGCCCTGGCGGCGACCGAATAGGGGCTAGCCCAGCTGGTGCATCCAGCCGTGGACGTCCTCGGCCTTGCCGGTCTGGATGGCGAGGAGCGCCTCGCGGAGCTTCATCGTGACCTCGCCGGGCTCGCCGCCCGAGTGGTGCCACTCGCCCCGGGCGGACTTCACGGTGCCGACCGGGGTGATCACGGCGGCGGTGCCACAGGCGAACACCTCGGTCAGGGTGCCGTTCGCGCTGTCGTCCTGCCACTGGTCGATGGAGATCCGCGCCTCCTCCGACTCGTAGCCGAGGTCCTCGGCGACCCTGAGGAGCGAGTCGCGGGTGATGCCCGCGAGCAGCGAGCCGGTGAGGGTGGGTGTGACGATCTTGTTCCCGTACACGAAGTACAGGTTCATGCCGCCCAGCTCCTCGACCCACTTGTGCTCGACGGCGTCGAGGTAGGCGACCTGGATGCAGCCCTTCTCGGCGGCCTCGGCCTGGGCGAGCAGGGAGGCGGCGTAGTTGCCACCGGTCTTGGCGTCGCCGACGCCGCCGGGGACGGCGCGGACGCGGTCCTCGGAGGCCCAGATGGCGACCGGCTTGACGCCCGCCGGGAAGTACGCGCCGGCCGGGGAGGCGATGACCACGAACAGGTACTCGTTGGCCGGGCGGACGCCCAGGCCGACCTCGGTCGCGATCATGAACGGACGCAGGTAGAGGGACTCCTCGCCGCCGTGCGCCGGCACCCACGCCTGGTCCTGGCGGACGAGGGCGTCACACGCCTCGATGAAGGTCTCGACGGGAAGCTCCGGCATGCCGAGCCGGCGCGCGGAGTACTGGAAGCGGCGGCCGTTGGCGTCGGGGCGGAAGGTGGCGACCGTGCCGTCGGGGCGGCGGTACGCCTTCAGGCCCTCGAAGATCTCCTGCGCGTAGTGGAGGACGCTGGTCGCCGGGTCCAGGTGCAGCGGGCCGTACGGCACGAGCTGCCCGTCGTGCCAGCCGCGGCCCTCGGTCCACCGGATGGTGACCATGTGGTCGGTGAAGTGGCGGCCGAACCCGGGGTTGGCCAGGATCGCCTCGCGCTCCGCGTCGGACAGCGGGCTGGAGGAGGGCTTGAGCTCGATGGTGGGCGTCGTCATGAGTGCGTGTCCTTCACCGGTTGTGTGTGTCGGACCGCGCTCACGCCTCAGTCTGCGGCTGACGCCCCGGTTACGAGGACGTCCGAGCATGCCCGCATGCCGCGGCCCCACGTTCGATTATCGCGCGTGGGGGCCGGTGCACGAAACGGGTGAACGCGGTCCAGGGTTCGATGGTGGCACCCTGCGGCCGCACAGGTACAGCCGCCGGGCGCTGAGGCGACCCGGCGGCTGCTGTGGAGAGTCAGTCGGCGCGGGTCAGCTCGCTACTCGCGCGGCGAGCGCGTCGCCGATCTCGTCCGTGGTGCGGACGGTGTCGCCCCGCTCGGTGAGGTCGGCCGCGACGGCCTCCTCGACCCGGGCGGCCTCGGCCTCGTAGCCGAGGTGGCGCAGCAGGAGGGCGACGGACAGGACGGTGGCCGTGGGGTCGGCCTTGCCCTGGCCCGCGATGTCCGGCGCGGAGCCGTGGACCGGCTCGAACATGGACGGGAAGGCGCCGCTCGGGTTGATGTTGCCCGAGGCGGCGACGCCGATGCCGCCGGAGACGGCCGCGGCGAGGTCGGTGATGATGTCGCCGAAGAGGTTGTCGGTGACGATCACGTCGAAGCGGGCCGGGTCGGTGACGAGGAAGATCGTCGCGGCGTCGACGTGCAGGTAGTCGGTGGCGACCTCCGGGAACTCGGCCGCGACCCGGTGGAACGTGTCCGTCCAGAGGTGGCCGGCGAAGGTCAGCACGTTGTTCTTGTGGACCAGCGTCAGCTTCTTGCGCGGACGGGCCTGGGCGCGGGCGAAGGCGTCCCGGACCACGCGCTCGACACCGAAGGCGGTGTTGACCGAGACCTCGGTGGCGACCTCGTGCGGGGTGCCCTTGCGGATGGTGCCGCCGTTGCCCGTGTAGGGGCCCTCGGTGCCCTCGCGGACGACCACGAAGTCGATCGCGGGCTGCCCGGCGAGCGGGGTGGCCACGCCGGGGAGCAGCTTCGACGGACGCAGGTTCACGTGGTGGTCGAAGGCGAAGCGGAGCTTCAGGAGGAAGCCGCGCTCCAGGACGCCGGACGGCACCGACGGGTCGCCGATGGCGCCGAGCAGGATGGCGTCGTGCTTCTTGAGGGAGTCGAGGTCGGCGTCGGTGAGGGTCTCACCGGTGGCGTGGTAGCGCTTGGCGCCGAAGTCGTACTCCTCCGTCTCCAGCTTCACGTCCTGGGGAAGGACGGCCGCGAGGATCTTGAGGCCCTGGGCCACGACCTCCTGGCCGATGCCGTCGCCGGGGATGACTGCGAGATTGATGCTGTGAGACATGTCGGCACCCTACTCTTCGTCCCATCGTCTGACACGTTCCGTCCGCCATGTGGACGAACGGACAGCCGGACGGCGGGCCCGCCGGGCCGGTCAGTGACCGGTGGAGCCGCCGTTGTCGCGACGGTCGAGGGCGCGCTGGAGCGCGGCGGCCGCGTTCTGGCGGGCCTCGTCGCTGGGGCGGTTGGCGGAGTGGCGGACGCGGGGGGCGGTCTGAACGGCCATGGGGGATCGACTCCTTGAGATCAGTGGTGATCCGGGCGTGCGGAGATCAGTGGTGATCGAAGGCGCCGGAAGGGGCGGGGAGCGTCGCCGCAGGGGTTGCCTGCACAGGGCGTCGTGCTCTCGGCCGCCATTCGCTTGATGAAGCGAGACGTTCGGCTTCTACAAAGCTAGGGCAGCCCTCCTCATCTGTCTCCACAATTACTCGGACTTCCTACTATCTGAGACGGCGACCTCCGAGGCGGGAACGCCATCTAGATTGCATTCCTACCTAGGTAGTGCTGAGATGCACCCATGGCCGCAGACCGCAGATCCAGCTGGCTCAAGGGAGTCCTCGACCTCCTCGTCCTCTCCTGTCTGACCCACGGCGAGAGTTACGGGTACGAGATCGCCAAGGCGCTCGCCGAGGCGGGCCTCGGCGAGATCAAGGGCGGGACCCTCTATCCCGTACTGAACCGGCTGGAGCAGGCGGATCTCGTCGAGGCCGAGTTCCGCGCCGCCGAGCGCGGACCCGGACGCCGCTACTACCGCCTCACCGCCCTGGGCCGGACCCGGCTCGCGGAGGAGGGCGCGGCCTGGACGGAGTTCCACCGGGCCGTACGGACGCAACTGCACGCAGGGGGAACCGCACCATGACCACCGACGCCTATTTCGCCGAGCTGACGGAGACGCTGCGCGCCGCGGGCGTGACCGAGGAGCAGATCGCGCGGACGACCGACGAACTGCGCGGGCACCTCGCGGAGACGGGGACCGCGCCCGAGGAGGAGTTCGGCCCGGCCGCGCTGTTCGCGGAGGGGCTCGGCGGCCTCGCCCCGGCGCCCGGCGAACCCGACGGCGCGGCGGAGCACTGGACGTGGACCGCCGACCTCTTCAACGACCGCCGGATGCTGGCCGTCCACGGCGACCAGGGCTGGGAGGTCGAATCGCTGGACGCGCTCGGCCGGTTCGTCTGCCGCCGGGCCCCCGGCATCGCGCTCGCCTGGGAGTACCGCCGCGAGGTGATCAAGGGCAGGCGCCGGACCCAGGTCCTGGGCGAGCTGGAGCCGGAGGGCTGGGAGCTCTGCGGCGAGTGGCTGGTGTACGGCTACTTCAAGCGCCCGAAGGCGGCGACCGACGGGCCCGCGGGGGCCCTGCCCTCCGTTCCGGCCGCCCCCGCGAAGCAGCTGTTCCTGAGCCGGCGCGGCAAGGCGCTGCTCGGCGCCTGGTTCGCGATCGTCGCCGCCGCCTACTTCGCCCTGGGCCTGCCGGGGTACGCGGTGCTCTTCGTCGCCCTCGGCAGCGCGGTCACGGCGGCGGTCACCGCCCGCCTGGAGACGGAGCGCGGCCGCGTGGAGGCGGGCCGGCAGGGCTGACCGGCTCCATGACGGCGCCAGTCCGCCCGCGCCGGTCCGCCCGCGCCGCCACAGCACGTCGCCGTCACAGCACGTCGCCGTCGCGCCAGTCGAAGGCCAGCGGATGGGCCGGGTCCGGGAGGACCCGGCCGGCCGCCGGCCGCAGGAGGAGGGACCCCTCCTCCTCGGCGAGGCGGACGGGCCCCTCGGGCCCGAGGGCGTCGAGTCGCCCCTCCCAGACCCGCCAGCCGCGCGCCCGGTAGAGCGCGCGCCCCTCGTCCGAGGCGCTGAGCGCCCCGAAGGCGAACGCCCCGTCGACGACGCGTTCCAGCTCGGCCATCACCGCCCCGCCGAGCCCCCGCCGCCGGAGGTCCGCGCGCACGGCGACCCCCTCGACGTAGCCGACGCGGTGGGAGCGGCCTCGGTGCAGGGCCCGCCGCAGGACGACGGCGCCGTGCGCGGCGACGCCCCGCCCGTCCTCGATCCAGGCGTGGACGCCGCCGAGGGCGTGGTCCCAGTCCTCGTCGGCGAAGTCGCCGCCGAAGGCGGTGTCGAGCAGCTCGCGGACGGCACGGAGCCGGACCGCCCCGAGTTCGTGGGTGGACGCGGTCCTCACGGTCATGGGCCCACCCTGCCACAGCCCTCCTAACCTCCTAAAAACCATTGACAGGTTAGAGCAAGACTTGCTTGAGTCTTCTCATAACCAGTGAAACGCATCTAAGGGGTTAGAACGATGTCCGTGCTGCCGACCCACCACCGCACCGTCACCGTCCGGGGCCACGAGATCGCCTACCGCGAGGCGGGTCCCGCCGACGCCCCCGTCCTCCTGCTGCTGCACGGCTTCCCCACCAGCTCGCACATGTTCCGCGACCTGATCCCGCTGCTCGCCCCCCACTACCGGCTGATCGCCCCCGACCACCTCGGCTTCGGCCGCAGCGCCGCCCCCTCGGCCGACGACTTCGACTACACCTTCGCCGGACTGGCCGCGCTCACCGACGACTTCACCCGGGCGCTGGGGCTGGAGCGGTACGCGCTCTACATCCAGGACTACGGCGCCCCCATCGGCCTGCGCCTCGCCCTGGCCCACCCGGAGCGCGTCACCGCGATCATCAGCCAGAACGGCAACGCCTACGAGGAGGGCCTCGGCGCCGACGCCTGGGCCCCGGTCCTCGCCCTGATCGCCGGCCGCACCCCCGAGACCGAGGAGCCGGTCCGCGCGATCCGCTCCCTCGACGGCATCCGGTGGCAGTACGAGACCGGCGTCCCGGACCGCTACCGCGACCTGCTGGACCCCGGCGCCTGGCACCACGACGCCGCACTGATGGCCCGCGAGGGCCAGGACGACATCCAGCTCGGCCTCATCGCCGACTACGGCACCAACTTCGCCCTCTACCCGGCCTTCCAGGAGTACTTCCGCACCAGCCGGGTGCCCCTACTCGCCGTCTGGGGCGAGGGCGACCAGGTCTTCGTCCCCGCCGGCGCCGAGGCCTTCCGCCGCGACCTCCCGGACGCCGAGGTCCACCTCCTCCCCACCGGCCACTTCGCCCTGGAGACCCACGCCCCGGCGATCGCCTCGCTCATCGACGACTTCCTGGCCCGGCGGGTCGCGAAGGACGCGTGAGAACCGCCCCCGCGCCACCCCCGTCCACCCGGCCGCCGGCCCGGATCCCGTCAGCGGGTCCGGGCCGCCGGCGTCTGGTCGACGAGGACCGCCGTGGTGCGGTCGAGGAGATCGCAGAGGGCGGCGTGCTCGGCGGGGGTGAACGCGTCGGTGAGCGCCCGCTCCAGGACGATGACCTCCTCGTACGCCCGGCCCAGCACGGACAGCCCCTCGGCGGTCGGCGTGACGATCTGCACCTTGGCGTGCACGGGCGACGGGTCGCGCCGGACGAGCCCCTTGCCCTCCATGGTGGCGACGACGCTGGCCATGCTCTGCTGGGTCACTCCGCAGGCGCGCGCCGCCTGGGCCGCGGACATCCCGCCCTCCCGCGAGAGGGTGAGCAGCACGGTGTACTGCGTCATGGTCAGCCCGTGCCCGCGCAGCACGGCCTCGTGGTGCGCCATCAGCGCCTGCTCCGCTCGCCTGATCCGGCTGCAGAGGTACTCCTCGACGGGCATGTCGGCCATGCGCTCACTCCCTCGTTCCCGTACCCGGCACCCGCATTCACAGAATCCTGTGTTGACTCAGGTACCTGTTACACCTACCGTTCCCGACGACGGCCTGTCACAGGATACTGAGTCAGCACAGGAGGCTGCTTCCATGAGGGCGATCGTTCTCGACAGCGACGACCACTACCGCATCACCGAGCTCGACACCCCCGCCCCCGGCCCCGGCGAGGTCGCGCTCCGCGTGGCCTACGCCGGCGTCCAGTGGGGCGACACGATGGTCAGGGACGGCCTCTTCCCGGTGCCCCGCCCCTTCGTCCCCGGCTTCGAGGCGTCCGGGCACGTCGTCGCGGTCGGGCCCGGCGTCGACGAGGACCGCCTCGGGGAGGCCGTCACCGCGCTCGCCGCGGGCGGCGCCCACGCCGAGGTGCTCGTCGTCCCTTCGGTCCTCGCGCTCGCCGTCGGCGACCTGCCGCTGCGGACGGCGGCGGCGTTCGGCTGGTCCACTCCGACCGCCTACGACCTCGTCCACACCGTCGCCCGGGTGCGCGCCGGCGACCGGGTCCTGATCCACGGCGCGGCCGGCGCGGTCGGCGGCCAGGCCGCGCAGTTCGCCCGGCTGGCCGGCGCCGCCCGGATCGTCGGCGTGGCCGGGAGCGCCGGCCGGGCCGCCTACGCGGCCGGATCCGGCTTCGACGAGGTCCTGGTGCGCGAGGACCTCCCTGCCGCACTCGGCGACGAACGGTTCGACGTCGTCCTCGACCCGGTCGGCGGCCCGACCCGCCGGGCCGGGCTGCGCGCGCTCGCCCCGCACGGACGCCTCGTCGCGTACGGCGCGCTCGGCGGCGGCGGGACCGTCCTCGCCGACACCGACGCGCTGCTCGGGGACGGCCGGTCGCTGATGACCTACAACGGCGCGCTGCTGAGCCGTACGCACCCCGAACGCCTCGCCGACTCCGCCCGCCGCGCGCTCGGCCTGCTCGCCGAGGGACGGATCTCCGTCGACGTCACCGCGGAGTACGGCCCGGCCGAGCTCGGCCTCGCGGTGCGCCGGCTCCGCGAGGGCGCCACGCACGGCAAGAGCGTGCTCCGCGTCGCCGGGGGGTTCGACGCCCCGCCCGGCCCGGCCGGCGCATGAGAACCGCCCCCGTCCTCGGTTGGGGGACCGGGGAGGGGGGCGGTGTCAGGGGGCCTCGGTGAGGCGGGGGCGTCAGCCCATGTGGGGGTAGCCGTACTCGGTCGGCGGGACCAGGGTCTCCTTGATGGCGCGGGTCAGCGTCCAGCGCATCAGGTTCTGCGGGGCGCCGGCCTTGTCGTTGGTGCCCGAGGCACGGCCGCCGCCGAAGGGCTGCTGGCCGACGACGGCGCCGGTCGACTTGTCGTTGATGTAGAAGTTGCCCGCGGCGAAGCGGAGCTTCTCCATCGTGGCCGCGGTGGCCGCGCGGTCGCCGGAGATGACCGAGCCGGTGAGGGCGTAGTCCGAGACCGACTCCATCTGGGTCAGCATCGCGTCGTACCCGTCGGCGGCGCTGTCGTCGTACACGTGGATCGCCAGGATCGGGCCGAAGTACTCGGCCTTGAAGACCTCGTTCTCCGGGTCCGTGCAGGCGATGACGGTCGGGCGGACGAAGTAGCCCACCGAGTCGTCGTACGTGCCGCCGGCGATGATCGTGCAGGTCGGGTCGGCCGCGGCACGGTCGATCGCGGCCTTGTTCTTGGCGAACGAGCGCTCGTCGATGACGGCGCCGATGAAGTTCGACAGGTCGGTGACGTCACCCATGGTGATGCCGTCGACCTCCGCCGCGAACTCCTCCTTGAAGCCGTCGTTCCAGATCGACGCCGGGATGTACGCGCGCGAGGACGCGGAGCACTTCTGGCCCTGGAACTCGAAGGAGCCGCGGGTCAGCGCGGTCTTCAGGATGGCGCGGTCGGCGCTGGGGTGCGCGACGACGAAGTCCTTGCCGCCGGTCTCGCCCACGATCCGCGGGTAGGAGCGGTACTTCTCGATGTTGGTGCCGACCGTCTTCCACAGGTGCTGGAAGGTGCGGGTCGAGCCGGTGAAGTGGATACCGGCCAGGTCGCGGTGGTTGAGGGCCACCTCGGAGACGGCGATGCCGTCACCGGTCACCAGGTTGATGACGCCCTTGGGCAGGCCGGCCTCCTCCAGGAGCTCCATGAGGAGCACGGCGGAGTGGGTCTGCGTCGGGGACGGCTTCCAGACCACCACGTTGCCCATGAGGGCGGGGGCGGTGGGCAGGTTGCCCGCGATCGCCGTGAAGTTGAACGGCGTGATCGCGTAGACGAAGCCCTCCAGCGGGCGGTGGTCCAGACGGTTCCACACACCCGGGGAGTTGGCCGGCGGCTGCTCGGCCAGGATCTGACGGGCGTACGCCACGTTGAAGCGCCAGAAGTCGACGAGCTCGCACGGGGTGTCGATCTCGGCCTGCTGGGCGGTCTTCGACTGGCCGAGCATGGTCGACGCGGCGAGCGTCTCGCGCCACGGGCCGGCCAGCAGCTCGGCGGCGCGCAGGATGATCGCGGCGCGGTCGTCGAAGGACATCGCGCGCCAGGCCGGGGCCGCGGCCAGGGCGGCGTCGATCGCGTCCTGGGCGTCCTGCTCGGTGGCGCCGCGGAAGGTGCCGATGACGGCCGCGTGGTTGTGCGGCTGGACGACCTTGAACTCCTCGCCGCCGCCGAGACGCTTCACGCCGCCGATGGTCATCGGCAGCTCGCGCGGGTTCTCGGCCAGCTCCTTGAGCTTGGTCTCCAGGCGGGAGCGCTCGGGGGAACCGGGGGCGTAGCTGTGCACCGGCTCGTTGACCGGAGCGGGGACCTGGGTGACAGCGTCCATGAGTCTCGATACTCCTTGTGAGAGGTGGGCTCAGCCCTTGGTGAGGATGGAGCGGACGAAGAAGAGCAGGTTGGCCGGCTTCTCCGCGAGGCGGCGCATGAAGTAGCCGTACCAGTCGGTGCCGTAGGCGGTGTACACGCGCATGCGGTGCCCCTCGGCGGCGAGCCGGTTCTGCTCCTCCGTGCGGATGCCGTACAGCATCTGGAACTCGTACTCGTCCAGCTTGCGCCCGGCGCGGCGGGCGAGCTCCTGGCCGACGGAGATCAGGCGCGGGTCGTGGGAGCCGATCATCGGGTAGCCCTCACCCTCCATCAGGATCTTCATGATCCGGACGTAGGCCTTGTCGATCTCGGGCTTGTCCTGGAGGGCGACGGAGGCGGGCTCCTTGTAGGCGCCCTTCACGATGCGGACGCGGGAGCCCTCGGCCGCGAGGCGGCGGGCGTCGTCCTCGGTGCGGAAGAGGTACGCCTGGATGACGCAGCCGGTCTGCGGGAAGGACTTCCGCAGCTCGGTGTGGATGGCGAACATCGAGTCGAGGGTGGTGTGGTCCTCGGCGTCCAGGGTGACCGTGGTGCCGATCTCGGCGGCGGCCTCGACGACCGGGCGGACGTTCGCGAGGGCCAGCTCGTGGCCGTTCTCCAGCGACTGTCCGAACATCGAGAGCTTGACGGACATCTCGGCGCGCTCGCCGAGGCCCAGCTCCTTGAGGCGGCCGATGAGCTCCAGGTAGGCGTCCCGCGCGGCGTGGGACTGCTCGACGGTGGTGATGTCCTCGCCGACGACGTCGAGGGTGACCTCCAGGCCGCGGTCGCCCAGCTCGCGGACGATCGGCACGACGTCGTCGACGGACTCGCCGGCGATGAAGCGGGCGACGACCTGCTTGGTCCCGGGGGCGGCCGACACGAAACGGCGCATCTTGTCGCTGCGCGACGCGGCGAGGATCACGGGACCCAGCACGGGGCACCTCCAGAAAGTGCATGAGGAGAAAGGGGCCATATCCGGATCAGGGGAACGAACCGGGAACAGCACGGAGAACCACCGTGAAACCTATGGATCGCTCCGATCCTCTGCCATCGACAGCTGTCACGCATCCGTACGCGGCATCTCATACACATGTCTGAAGGGGTGCGAGAATGGCCTCGTGAAGGGCGATTACCAAGAACTGGTGGACGAGATCTCCGCACTGCTGGGCGCCCCGGCGACGCTGGAGAACCGCGATTTCGGGCTGATCGCCTTCGGGGCGCACGACAGCGACGACGACACCGCGATGGACCCCGTCCGGACCCGGTCGATCCTGACCCGGAAGTCCACCCCGGCGGTCCGCGCCTGGTTCGAGGGGTACGGCATCACCCGGGCGACGGGCCCGGTCCGCATCCCGGCCGCCCCGGACGCGGGCGTCTTCCGGGACCGCATCTGCCTCCCGGTACGCCATCGGGGTGTGGTCCTCGGCTACGTCTGGCTGCTCGACGCCGAGCCCGGCCCCTCCCGCGCGCAGCTGGCCGCCGCCATGGACGTCGCCGCCCGCATCGGCGACCTCCTCGCCGACGAGGAGCGGGCGGACGCCGACCTCTCCCGCGAGTTCGCCGCGGTGCTGACCGCCGGGCGCGGCTGGCAGAGCGACATGGCCGTCGCGGCCCTGCGGGCGGCCCTCGGCCCCAGCGCCGACGGCCTGCACGCCCTGGTCTGCGTGACGCCCTGGCGGGGCGAGGCCCCCTCGGTCCGGGCGGTGTCCGGCGCGGCGGCGGTCGCCACCCTCCCGGAGGCCGACTCCCTCGCCGTCCTCGTACGGCTGCGCACCGCCGAGGACCTCTCCCCCGCCCACGCCGCCGCGGAACGGCTGCGCGGGACCGCGCCCGCCGGGATCGCCACGCCCCGCCGGGGCCTGACCGAGCTCCCGGCGGCCTGGCGCGAGGCCAGTACGGCGGCCCGTGCCGCCGCGGCCCAGCCGACGCTCGGTCCGGTCGCCGAGTGGGCCGGGATCGGCCCGTACCGGCTGCTCGCCGCGCTCTACCACCCCGAGGTCGATCCCGTCGTCGCGCCGCTGCTCGCCCCCGCCCACGCCGAACTGGCCCGTACCGCCGAGGTGTTCCTCGACCACGCCGGCCAGGCGGGCCGCACGGCGGCCGCCCTGGGCATCCACCGGCAGACCCTCTACTACCGGCTGTCACGGGTCGAACAGCTCACGGGCCTCGACCTGGACGACGGCGAGGACCGCCTCCTGCTCCACATGTCCCTGAAGTCGGCCAAGCTGTAGCCCTCCGGGCTGACCGACCCTCAGGGCCGTGTCGGGGTCGTCCCCGATGTCCGGACGCCGCCGGGCGCCCTACCGTCGTGGACGACACGGGGAACGGCCGAGGAGGCGTCATGAAGGCGTGGGTGCAGGACCGGTACGGATCGGCGGACGTGCTGGAGTTCGCCGAGGTCGCGCGGCCGGTGCCGGGCGAGCGGGAGGTCCTGGTCCGGGTGCACGCGGCCGCGGTCAACGCGGCCGACTGGCACCTCATGCGGGGCGACCCGTACGTGGCCCGGCTCGCCCTCGGTCCGCGAAGACCGAGGGAGCGGATCCGGGGCCGGGACTTCGCCGGCCGCGTCGAGGCCGTGGGCCCCGGGGTGACCGGGCTGCGCCCCGGGGACGAGGTCTTCGGGGAGGCACCCGGGACGTTCGCCGAGTACGTGTGCGCCCCCGAGGGGACGACCGCACGCAAGCCGGCCGGCCTGACCTTCGAACAGGCGGCGGCCATCCCGCTGGCGGGCAACACCGCCCTGATGGGGCTGCGGGACCTGGGGAACGTGCGGCCGGGCGCGAAGGTGCTGGTCAACGGTGCTTCCGGCGGCGTCGGGACCTTCGCCGTGCAGCTTGCCAAGGCGCTGGGCGCCGAGGTGACCGGGGTGTGCAGCGCCCGGAACGCCTCCCTGGTCCTCGGGCTCGGCGCGGACCGGGTGGTCGACTACACCCGGGAGGACTTCGCCGCCGGCCGGGACCGCTACGACCTGGTGTTCGACCTGGTGGGCAACCGGTCGCTGGCCGACCTCCGGCGGGTCCTCTCCCCCACCGGCACGCTCGTCCTCTCCGGCGGGGGCGTCTTCGAGGGCGGCAGCCTCTTCGGGCCGATGTCCTTGATCCTCAAGGGGCAGTTGCTCTCCCGGCTCCCCGGCCGCCGGATCCGCGTCCTGACGGCCGTGCCGCGCCGGGAGAACCTGGCGGCGCTGCGGGAGTTCGCCGAGCGCGGCGCCGTCGTGCCGGTGGTCGAGCGGACCTATCCGCTGGCCGAGGCGCCCCGGGCGCTGCGGCACGTCGAGGAGGAGCACGCCCGGGCCAAGGTGGTCCTCAGCTGTCCTCCCCCATCAGGACCTTGAGCCCCGCGGTGAGGTCGTCGGCGCTCGGCGCCGTCTCCGGGTCGACCATCCACTGGATCATCACGCCGGTGGCCAGCGCCTGGCAGAGCAGCCCGGCGACCCTGGCCTTCTCGGGGTCGGCCTCCGGGTCGATGCCGAGGAAGCCCTCGGCCATCCCGAGCCGCCCCTCGCGCTGCGGCTCCTTGATGGCGTCGCGCAGCTTCTCGTCGTCGTCGAGCCGGGTGACGATCTCGGTCTGCAGCTTCCAGACCGGCCGGCTCGCCTCGGCCGCACCGATCACCTGTTCCCAGACGGCGTGGAAGCGCCGGTACGGGTCGGCCGGCAGCGGGCGCTTCTCCTCGCCGGAGCCGGCGGGGCCGACCTGCTCGCCCCACTCCTCGGTGAGCGCGAGGAACGCCTGCTGGAGCAGGGCGTCCTTGGAGCCGTAGTGGTAGCCGATGGAGGCCAGGTTGGTGCCGGACGCGGCGACGATGTCGCGCGCGGTGGTGCGCCCGTACCCCTTCTCCAGGAGGCAGCGCTTGGCGCCGTCGAGCAGGTCTTCCTTGTGTCCCATGACAGCACTGTACCCGGCCGTTAGACAATCGTGTAAGACGAACGTCTAGCGACCGGGTACGGGGTGCGGGGGTACGTCAGATCAGGTTGACCGAACGGGCCGAGGCGGCGCCGATCTCCTGCGCGATCTCCGCGAGGACCGGGGCCGGGACGGTGTCGTCCACGGTCAGGACGACGAGCGCCTCGCCGCCCTCCTCCGCGCGCGCCACCTGCATGCCCGCGATGTTCAGACCGGCCTCGCCGAGGATGCGGCCGACGGTGCCGACGACACCCGGACGGTCGTCGTAGCGCAGCACGACCATGTGGTCGGCGAGCGCCACGTCCACGTCGTAGTCGCCGACCGCGACGATCTTCTGGAGGTGCTTGGGGCCGGCCAGGGTGCCGGAGACCGACACCTCCTCGCCGTTCGACAGCGTGCCGCGGACGGTGACCACGTTGCGGTGGTCGGGCGACTCGGAGCTCGTCGTCAGCCGCACCTCGACACCGCGCTCCTGCGCGAACAGCGGGGCGTTGACGTACGAGACGGTCTCGTCGACGACGTCCTCGAACACGCCCTTGAGCGCGGAGAGTTCGAGCACCTTCACGTCGTGCTGGGTGATCTCGCCGTACACCTCGACGTCGAGACGGGCCGCGACCTCGCCCGCCAGCGCGGTGAAGATCCGGCCGAGCTTCTCGGCGAGCGGCAGACCCGGCTTCACGTCCTCGGCGATGACGCCGCCCTGGACGTTGACCGCGTCCGGGACCAGCTCGCCGGCGAGCGCCAGGCGCACCGAACGGGCGACCGCGATGCCGGCCTTCTCCTGGGCCTCGTCCGTGGACGCGCCGAGGTGCGGGGTGCAGACGACCTGGTCGAGCTCGAACAGCGGGGAGTCCGTGCAGGGCTCCTTCGCGTACACGTCGAGGCCCGCGCCGGCGACCCGGCCCTCCTTGAGGGCGGTGTAGAGCGCCGCCTCGTCCACGATCCCGCCGCGCGCGGCGTTGACGATCCGGACCGAGGGCTTGACCTTGTGCAGCGCCTCGTCGCCGATGAGGCCGAGGGTCTCCGGGGTCTTCGGCAGGTGGACGGTGATGAAGTCCGCGACCTCCAGGAGCTCGTCCAGGGCCAGCAGCTTCACCCCCATCTGGGCGGCGCGGGCGGGCTGCACGTAGGGGTCGTACGCGACGATCTTCATGCCGAAGGCCGACATGCGCTGGGCGACCAGGACGCCGATGCGGCCGAGGCCGACGACACCGAGGGTCTTCTCGCTGAGCTCGACGCCCGTGTACTTGTTGCGCTTCCACTCGCCGTTCTTCAGGGCGGTGTTGGCCTGCGGGATGTTGCGCGCGGTGGCGACGAGCAGACCGCACGCGAGCTCGGCGGCGGTGACGATGTTCGACGTCGGGGCGTTGACGACCATGACGCCGGCCTTGGTGGCGGCGGAGACGTCGACGTTGTCCAGACCGACGCCGGCACGGGCGACGACCCGCAGCTTGTTCGCGGCGGCGAGGGCCTCGGCGTCGACCTTGGTCGCGGAACGGACCAGGATCGCGTCCACATCGGCGATGGCGGGGATCAGCTCGGCGCGGTCGGCACCGTTGCAGTGCCGGATCTCGAAGTCCGGGCCCAGCGCGTCGACGGTGGCGGGCGACAGCTCTTCAGCGATGAGTACGACAGGTTTCGAGCTCACGTGAGTCCTCACAGGTCCAGTGCGGACGGCCGTCCCGACGGCCGCAGGCGGTGGAGGGGGCTTGCCGCGTGAAAGCGCACGACGCTGTGGGCCTGACGCGTATGTTGTTGAGCAGTGTAGTGCTGTGGCGGCGCGCTTCATGCGCCTCGTTGGAAGGATCACCCGTCCGTGGTTGGACGGGGTGTCCAACGATGCGGGAAGGGGCCGGACATGGTGTCCGGCCCCCGCCCGAGAGGCTTACGCCTCCTCGTCGTTCACCCAGCTCATGAGCTTCCGCAGCTCCTTGCCGGTGGTCTCCAGGAGGTGGTTGGCGTCCTGGGTCTTGTACTCGTTGTACTTCTTCAGGCCGCCGTGGTACTCGGCCATCCACTCCTTGGCGAAGGTGCCGTCCTGGATCTCCGCGAGGACCTTCTTCATCTCGGCCTTGGTGGCGTCGGTGATGATCCGCGGGCCGGTGACGTAGTCGCCCCACTCGGCGGTCTCGGAGACCGACCAGCGCATCTTCTCCAGGCCGCCCTCGTACATGAGGTCGACGATGAGCTTCAGCTCGTGGAGGCACTCGAAGTACGCGATCTCCGGCTGGTAGCCGGCCTCGGTCAGGGTCTCGAAGCCCGCCTTGACCAGCGCCGCGGTGCCACCGCAGAGGACGGCCTGCTCACCGAACAGGTCGGTCTCGGTCTCCTCGGTGAAGGTGGTCTTGATGACGCCGGCGCGGGTGCCGCCGATGCCCTTGGCGTACGAGAGCGCCAGGTCGAAGGCCTTGCCGGTGGCGTCCTGCTCGACGGCCGCGATGCACGGGACGCCGCGGCCCTCCTCGTACTGACGGCGGACCAGGTGGCCCGGGCCCTTCGGGGCGACCAGGGCGACGTCGACGCCCTCGGGGACCTTGATGAAGCCGTAGCGGACGTTCAGGCCGTGGCCGAAGAAGAGCGCGTCGCCCTCCTTCAGGTGGTCCTTGATGGACTCCTCGTAGACCTGGGCCTGGATCGGGTCCGGGGTCAGGATCATGATGAGGTCGGCCTCGGCCGCGGCCTCGGCGACGGAGACGACGCGCAGGCCCTGCTCCTCGGCCTTGGCCTTGGACTTCGAGCCCTCCTGGAGACCGACGCGGACGTCGACACCGGAGTCACGGAGCGACAGCGCGTGGGCGTGGCCCTGGCTGCCGTAGCCGATCACCGCGACCTTGCGGCCCTGGATGATGGACAGGTCTGCGTCGGCGTCGTAGAACAGCTCGGCCACTGGAAATCTCCTTGAGGTGCTGGTGTTGCGTCCCACCGTACGGCGGGGAGCGGGAGGAAGGTTTTCGGGTCTCGTCAGTCGGACCGCCGGGTGGACCGGCGGTCGACCTCCGATGACGCTCAGGCGCTGCGGTCGAGGGCGCGCAGGGACCGGTCCGTGATGGACCGGGAACCACGCCCTATGGCGATCGTGCCGGACTGGACGAGCTCCTTCACGCCGAACTGCTCGAGCATCTTGAGCATCGCGTCGAGCTTGTCACTCGAACCGGTGGCCTCGATGGTGACCGCCTCGGGCGAGACGTCCACGGTCTTGGCGCGGAACAGCTGCACGATCTCGACGATCTGGGAGCGGGTCTCGTTGTCGGCGCGGACCTTCACCAGGACGAGCTCGCGCTGGATCGCGGCGCTGGGCTCGAGTTCGACGATCTTCAGGACGTTGACCAGCTTGTTGAGCTGCTTGGTCACCTGCTCCAGGGGCAGGCCCTCGACATTGACCACGATGGTGATGCGGGAGATGTCGGGGTGCTCGGTGATGCCGACGGCGAGGGAGTCGATGTTGAAGCCGCGGCGGGAGAACAGGGCGGCGATCCGGGCGAGGATGCCGGGCGTGTTCTCGACGAGAACGGAGAGCGTGTGCTTGGTGGACATGGTCTGGGTCTCTTCCTTTTCGCTCTGCTGCGTTCCGCGCTTCAGTCGTCTTCGCCGTCGCCGAAGTCGGGGCGGACGCCCCGTGCGGCCATGACCTCGTCGTTCGAGGTGCCGGCGGCGACCATGGGCCAGACCTGGGCGTCCTCGTGGACGATGAAGTCGATCACGACCGGGCGGTCGTTGATGGCGTTGGCCTCGGCGATGACCTTGTCCAGGTCGGCCGGGTCCTCACAGCGCAGGGCGACGCAGCCCATGGCCTCGGAGAGCTTGACGAAGTCGGGGACGCGGGTGCCCTTGTTCGCCTGGATGTCGTCCGGGCCGGAGTGCAGCACCGTGTTGGAGTAGCGCTGGTTGTAGAAGAGGGTCTGCCACTGGCGGACCATCCCGAGGGCGCCGTTGTTGATGATGGCGACCTTGATCGGGATGTTGTTCAGGGCACAGGTGGTGAGCTCCTGGTTGGTCATCTGGAAGCAGCCGTCGCCGTCGACCGCCCAGACCGTGCGGTCCGGCATGCCGGCCTTGGCGCCCATCGCGGCGGGGACCGCGTACCCCATCGTCCCGGCGCCGCCGGAGTTCAGCCAGGTGGCGGGCTTCTCGTAGTCGATGAAGTGGGCGGCCCACATCTGGTGCTGGCCGACGCCCGCCGTGAAGATCGTGCCCTCGGGGGCGAGCCGGCCGATGCGCTGGATGACCTGCTGCGGCGAGAGGCTGCCGTCCTCCGGCAGGTCGTAGCCCAGCGGGTAGGTCTCGCGCCAGCGGTTCAGGTCGCTCCACCAGGCGGTGTAGTCGCCGCGGTTGCCCTCGCTGTGCTCCGCCTGGACGGCCTGGACCAGGTCGGCGATGACCTCGCGGGCGTCACCGACGATCGGGACGTCGGCGGCGCGGTTCTTGCCGATCTCGGCCGGGTCGATGTCCGCGTGGACGATCTTGGCGAACGGCGCGAAGCTGTCGAGCTTGCCGGTGACGCGGTCGTCGAAGCGGGCGCCGAGGGCGACGATCAGGTCGGCCTTCTGCAGCGCGGTGACCGCGGTGACCGCGCCGTGCATGCCCGGCATGCCCACGTGCAGCGGGTGGCTGTCGGGGAAGGCGCCGAGGGCCATCAGGGTGGTGGTGACCGGGGCGCCGGTCAGCTCGGCGAGGATCTTCAGCTCGGCCGTGGCGCCGGCCTTGATGACACCGCCGCCGACGTACAGCACGGGGCGCTTGGCCGCGGAGATGAGTTTGGCGGCCTCGCGGATCTGCTTGGCGTGCGGCTTGGTCACCGGACGGTAGCCGGGCAGGTCGGTCTGCGGCGGCCAGCTGAAGGTGGTCTTCGCCTGGAGGGCGTCCTTGGCGATGTCGACCAGGACCGGACCCGGGCGGCCGGTGGAGGCGATGTGGAACGCCTCGGCGATGGTCCGCGGGATGTCCTCGGCCTTGGTGACCAGGAAGTTGTGCTTGGTGATCGGCATCGTGATGCCGCAGATGTCCGCCTCCTGGAAGGCGTCCGTGCCGATGGCCTTCGAGGCCACCTGGCCGGTGATCGCGACCATCGGGACCGAGTCCATGTGCGCGTCGGCGATCGGGGTGACCAGGTTGGTCGCACCGGGACCGCTGGTCACCATGCAGACGCCGACCTTGCCGGTGGCCTGGGCGTAGCCGGTGGCCGCGTGGCCCGCGCCCTGCTCGTGACGGACCAGGATGTGGCGCACCTTCTGCGAATCCATCAGCGGGTCGTAGGCCGGGAGGATGCAGCCGCCGGGCAGACCGAAGATGGTGTCCGCGCCCACCTCTTCGAGAGAGCGGATGAGGGACTGCGCACCCGTGACGTGCTCGACGGTGGTGGCGGGCTGCGCGCCGCCGCGGGGCCGCGGCTGCGGATGGTGCCCGGTGGCCTGGTCGGTCATCAGCATCTCTTCTCGAAGCAGAGGGTTTTTGCGAGGTGTTTTGCGAGGGTTTGCGGCGATTTTGGGGTGAGCCAGTGCAACAAAAAACCCCTCGTGCCGTGAGGCAAGCGAGGGGAGCGCGTCGGGTGCGTTCTAAGCCGGGCCTACTGTGGCCCCGCTTCAGCCGACGCGCTTTCCAAGTACGAGAATTCGGGTGCGCATGGCACTGACCCTCCCTCTCCGGCCTCACCACTGTCAAGTGGGTGGGACGGGCGTCTCAGTATGTGAGCCGATCGGGGGACGGTTTCCGGCCGGTACGGGAACCCCGCCGGGGAGCGGATAGTCGCCCCGCACCAGGGCCCTGCGCAGCCGGTACTCGTCCAGCGGACCCGAGAAGGCCATCCCCTGGGCGTGGCTGCATCCCATCGCACGCAGGGCGATGACCTGCTCCGGCACGTCGACGCCGTCGGCGACGGTCTGCATCCCCAGCTCGCCGGCGATACGGAGCACCCCACGCGTGATCTTGCGGAGCCGGGGCGACTCGACCACGCCCTCGACGAGCCCCCGGTCCAGCTTCAGTATGTCGACCGGAAGCCTCCTGAGGGCGTTGATCGCCACATGTCCGCTGCCGAATCCGTCGAGCGCGATCCGCACCCCGAGGCGGCGCAGCGCGACCAGGCGCTGTTCGAGCTCGTCGAGGGCGGTCCTGGCGTCGGTGTCGGCGAGTTCGATGACGAGCGAGCCGGAGGGCAGGCCGTGCCGGGTGAGCAGGGACTCGACCGTGGCGAGCGGCAGCGAGCGGTCGAGGAGGCGGCGGGCGGGGAGGCGGATGGCGACCGGGGCGCGGTGGCCGATTCCCGCCCGCTCCGCGGCCTGCTCCACCGCCTCCTCCAGGAGCCAGCGGCCGAGCTCCGCGGTGCGCTCCCCGCCGTCGCTGACCCGGAGGTACTCCGCGGGGGTGAAGAGGATGCCCTGCGCGGAGCGCCAGCGCGCCTGCGCGCTGACGGCCGCGATCCGGCCGGTGGCGAGGTCGACGACCGGCTGGTGGAGGAGGGCGAACTCGCCGTCGTGGAGGGCGGTGCGCAGCCGGGAGGCCAGCTCCGTGCGCCGGACGATCTCGGCCTGCATCTGGGGTGCGTACAGCTCGACGCGGTCCTTGCCGGCGGCCTTGGCGCGGTACATGGCGAGGTCCGCGTTGCGCAGGAGGTCGCCGGCCTCCATGTCGGGCTCGGCGAAGGCGACGCCGATGGAGGCGGCGACCCGCACCTCGTTGCCGCCGTCGACGCGGTACGGCTGGGAGAGCGTGAGCCGGAGCCGGTCGGCGATCTCCTGGACCTGGCCCTGGCGGGCGGCCCGGTCGCGTCCGCCGTCGCCGACGATGAGGGCGGCGAACTCGTCGCCGCCGAGCCGGGCGGCCGTGTCGCCGGCCCGGACGGAGTCGTGCAGCCGCCGGGCGGCCTGGACGAGGAGGTCGTCGCCCGCCTGGTGGCCGAGGCGGTCGTTGACCGCCTTGAAGCCGTCGAGGTCGATGAAGAGCACGGCGGCGCCGGCGTCGGAGGAGCGCCGGCCGGCGAGGGCCTGCCGCACGCGCCGGGTGAACAGCGCGCGGTTGGGCAGGTCGGTGAGCGGGTCGTGCTCGGCGTTGTGCTGCAACTGGGCCTGGAGCCGGACGCGTTCGGTCACGTCACGGCTGTTGAAGATCAGACCGCCCTGGTGCCGGTTGACGGTCGACTCCACGTGGAGCCAGTCGCCGCGGCCGGAGCGGAAGCGGCACTCGATCCGGGTGGTGGGCTCCTCGGCGGGCGAGACGGCCAGGAACCGCCGCACCTCGTGGACGACGGCGCCGAGGTCCTCGGGGTGGATGAGGGAGGCCAGTTCGGAGCCGACGAGCTCGTCGGCGTCACGGCCGTACACCCCGCTCGCCGCGGGGCTCACGTAGCGGAGGACCCCGGTCGGCGCGGCGATCATGATGACGTCGCTCGACCCCTGCACGAGGGACCGGAAGTGGTTCTCCTTCTGGGCCAGTTCGTGGGTGAGGGCGATGTTGTCGAGGAGCATGATGCCCTGCCGCACGACGAGGGCGAGCACCACGGTGCAGCCGGTCAGGACGACGACCTTGTCGACCCGGCGCCCCTCGACCACGTTGTACAGGATGCCGAGGGTGCAGACCGCCGCGGCGAGGTACGGGGTGAGGGCCGCCAGCGAGCCGGCGACGGGGCGGCTGTGGAGCAGGGGACCGCGGGCGGCGACCGCGGCGTCGGGCGGGCGGCGCACCCCCCAGGGCGCGTAGGCCAGGAGCAGCGAGCCGGCGAACCAGCCGGCGTCGAGCAGCTGGCCCGAGGCGTAGTTCTCGCGGAGCAGCGGCGAGGTGAACAGGGCGTCGCACAGCACCGTCAGGGCGAGCGCGGCGATGGCCGTGTTGGTCGCCGAGCGGTTCGCCTGCGAGCGCCGGAAGTGCAGCACCAGGACCATGCTGACGAGCACGATGTCGAGCAGCGGGTAGGCCAGCGAGAGCGCGGCCTGGGCGACGGACTCTCCCTCGAAGTGGGCGGTGCGGGCGAGGGCGAGGCTCCAGGACAGCGTCAGCAGGGAGCCGCCGATGAGCCAGGCGTCGAGCCCCAGGCAGACCCAGCCGGCCCGGGTGACGGGCTTCTTGGCGAGGACGAGGAGGCCGACGATGGCGGGCGGGGCGAAGAGTAAGAAGAAGAGGTCGGCGACCGAGGAGTCCGGCACGTCCGCGCGGAGCACGACCTCGTACCAGCCCCACACCGCGTTGCCGGCGGAGGCCATGAACGAGGAGAAGGCGAAGAGCAGCCAGGCGGGCCGGGCGCTGCCGCGGTGGGCCCGGCCGTAGAGGAAGCAGGAGACCGCGGCGGTCAGGGCGGCGGCGCTGAGCCCGAAGTCGCCCATGAAGAGGGCGAGCCGCGGGGAGCCCCAGCCGAGCGAGGCGCCCGTGGTGTATCCCGCGCAGATCAGGCCCAGGGTGACCTGGGCGAGGACCGACCGCAGGCCGGTCCGCTCCTGGTCCCGGCCACGGTCCCGACCCCGCCCACGGTCCTGGTCCCGGCGCGCGTCGCCGTCGGCGGCGGGGCGGGCGAGGACCGCCCCGGGGGCGCTCACCGGCCCGTCCGGCGTCGCGGCGCCGCAGCCGGCCGCCTCGTGCGGGCGGGCCTGTGGCTCGTGGACGGCGCCGGGGGCGTGTCCGTCGCAGTCGCCGGGTGCCGCGTCCGACGGGGCGGCGGCGCCGCCCTCGGGGCCCCCGCCTCCCGTGCCGCGCGGCCCCGGTCCGGTGTGCGGCCCGGGGACGGACGGTTCGGCGGCGCGGGGCGCGCCGTGCTGCGCGGCCTGTTCCGGTACCGAGCGCGCGAGGCCGCCGGTGAGGCGCGGAAGGCCGGCCGACGGCGGCGTCGCCGCGTCGGATCGTCGGTCGTCCGGCCGTGCCGCACCCGCCGCCCCCCTCGGAATCTGATGTCCCGTCACTTCGCTCCCCAGCGTCAGCCCGTACTCGACGCAGTCCCCCGCTCCGGGACGATACACCAGGACCGTCACTCAGGGACAGGGTCGCAGTACTCTGCGTGACGACCCCGGACTCGTGCGTCACGCGGACCCGCGGCGCGCGCCGACCGGCCGGTCCTGCCGGACACCCGGTCCGGCGGGACCGGGGGGCGGGACCGCCCGGCGCCGCTCAGCCGGTGGTCAACAGCACGTTGGCCAGCTCCTCGCCGGCCGCGAACCGCCGGAGCTGCCCGGCGATCAGCCGCTTCGCGCGCGGCATGAAGGCCGAGGTCGAACCTCCCACATGGGGGCTGATCAGGACACCGGGAGCGTGCCACAACGGGTGGCCGGCCGGCAGCGGTTCCGGGTCGGTGACATCGAGTGCCGCCGTGATCCGGCCGCTCTCGACCTCCTTGAGGAGCGCGGCGGTGTCGACGACGGGTCCCCGGGCCACGTTCACCAGCAGCGCGCCGTCCTTCATCCGGCCGAGGAAGCCGGCGTCGGCGAGATGCCTGGTGGCGGGGGTGAGCGGCGTGGAGAGGACGACCACGTCCGCCTCGGGCAGCAGGGCGGGCAGCTCGGTCAGGGCGTGGACCGGGCCGCGCTCTGTGGTGCGCGCGGAGCGTGCGACGCGCGCCACCCGCGCGCACTCGAAGGGCGCGAGCCGGTCCTCGATCGCGGCGCCGATCGACCCGTACCCGACGATCAGGACGGACTTGTCGGCGAGCTCGGGGTAGAAGCCGGCCCGCCACTCCTCGGCGTCCTGGCCGCGCACGAACCCGGGGATGCCGCGCAGCGAGGCGAGGATCAGCGCGAGGGTCAGCTCCGCGGTGCTGGCCTCGTGGACGCCCTTGGCGTTGCACAGGGCGACGCCGGGCCGCAGCGAGCCGATGCCGGGCGTGACGTGGTCGATGCCCGCGGACAGGGTCTGCACGGCCCGGAGCGAGGTCATCGCGGCCAGCGGCCGTACGGCGATCTCGGACCCCTTCATGTAGGGCACCACGTAGAAGGCGCACCGCGCCGGATCGGCCGGGAACTCCGGACCGCCGTCCCAGAAGCGGTAGTCCAGTCCTGACGCGCCCGGCTCGGGGAGCCCCTCGATCTCGTCCGCGGGAACCGGAAGCCACACGTCGGCGGCCGTGTCTTCGAATCTCATGACCGGGAGGCTATGCGAAGAATCCCGTGCGCCATTGGTTACTTTGGGGGACGGCACAGGGAGGGGTACCGGCAGGTGGAGCGCAGGACTATCGGGGCGACGGCGCTCGACGTGGGTGCGATCGGCCTGGGGTGCATGCCGATGAGCTGGGCGTACAGCCGTTCGGAACAGCGCGGGGACCGTTCGCTGCGGACCGTGCACGCGGCGCTCGACGCCGGGGTGAGCCTGCTCGACACCGCCGACATGTACGGACCGTTCACCAACGAGCTTTTGCTCGGGCGGGTGTTGAAGGAGCGGCGGACGGACGCGTTCGTCTCCACGAAGTGCGGACTGCTCGTCGGCGACCAGCACGTCGTCGCCAACGGCAGGCCGGGATACGTGCGTCGGGCCTGCGACGCCTCGCTGCGGCGGCTCCAGACCGACGTGATCGACCTGTATCAACTGCACCGCGCGGACCCCGAGGTGCCGGTCGAGGAGACCTGGGGCGCCATGGCCGACCTGGTGTCGGCCGGCAAGGTGCGGGCGCTCGGCCTGTGCGCGGTCGGCGCCCGCGCGGCCCGCCGGGGCGCGGTGGGCGCGGCACGGGACGGCTATGAGGGAACGATCCGCCAACTGGAGCGCGTACAACAGGTGTTTCCGGTGGCGGCGGTGGAGGCGGAGCTGTCCGTGTGGTCGCAGGAGGCGCTGGCGCGGCTGCTGCCGTGGTGCGCCGCGCGGGGCGTGGGCTTCCTGGCCGCGATGCCGCTGGGGAACGGTTTCCTCACCGGGACGCTGACGCCCGGCAGCGGCTTCGAGCGGGACGACCCGCGGGCCCGGCACCCGCGGTTCACCGCGGAGATGATGGCCGCGAACCAGCCGCTCGTGGCGGGGCTGCGGAGGGTCGCCGCGCGGCACGGGGCGGAGGTCACCCCGGCGCAGGTGGCGCTGGCCTGGGTGCTCGGGCGGGGCGCGCACGTCGTGCCGGTGCCGGGGGCGAAGCGGGAACGGTGGGCGGTGGAGAACGCGGGGGCGGCCGGGCTCCGGCTGACGGCGGCGGACCTGGCGGAGATCGCCTCGCTCCCGGCGCCCCGGGGCTCCTGGGACTGACGCGCCCCGCCCGAGCGGTGCGCGGCGGTCGGGAACCCGATCGGGCCGAGCGGTGTATCAAGGGTGAAGGGATGCCGCTCGACTCGTCGAAGGGGACCGGACATGAGCCGTCCTGCTGTTGTGAAGGCCCTGTGGGGCGCCGCCGTGCTGGTGCTCGTGGCCGGCTGCTCCTCGGGGGACCCCTCGGACCCCGGGGACCGGCCGGGCACGTCCCCGCCGGCCGCGGTCTCCCCCTCGGCGACGGCCGCGTCGCCGGGCTCCGGGGCCCCGTCCGGCGGCGGGCGGGTGACGGTGGCGGGGACGCTGACCGAGGGGCTGAAGTCCCCGTGGGGGGTCGCCCGGCTGCCCGGCGGCGACCTGCTGGTCTCCTCGCGGGACGAGCGCACGATCACCCGGGTGGACGGGCGGACCGGCGCGAGGAGGGTGCTCGGCGAGGTGCCGGGGGTCGTCCCCGGCGGGGAGGGCGGCCTGCTGGGCCTCGCCGTCCGGGACGGCTGGGTGTACGCGTATCTGACCGCCGCGTCCGACAACCGCATCGTGCGCCTGCGGTACGGCGGCGGCGAGGGTGACCGGCTGGGCGCGCCGGAGCCGGTGCTGACCGGCATTCCCAAGGGGTTCGTGCACAACGGCGGGCGGATCGGCTTCGGCCCGGACGGCATGCTGTACGCGGGGACGGGCGAGACGGGCCGGACCGGCCTCGCCCAGGACCGGAGCTCGCTGGGCGGGAAGATCCTGCGGATGACGCCGGAGGGGCGCCCCGCCCCCGGCAACCCGGTCGCGGGCTCGGTGGTCTACTCGTCCGGGCACCGCAACGTGCAGGGCATCGCCTGGGACGCGGCGGGCCGGCTGTGGGCGGCCGAGTTCGGGCAGAACACCTGGGACGAGCTGAACCTGATCGAGCCCGGCGGGAACTACGGCTGGCCCGAGGTGGAGGGCCGGGCCGGGCGGGCGGGGTTCGTCGACCCGGTGGCCCAGTGGCCGACCTCGGAGGCGTCCCCGAGCGGCATCGCGTACGCGCGGGGGGCGATCTGGATGGCCGCGCTGCGCGGCGAGCGGCTGTGGCGCGTGCCGCTGTCCGGCGCGGAACGTTCGGGGGACCCGGAGGCGTTCCTGACAGAGGAGTACGGCCGCCTGCGCACGGTGGTCGCGGCGGGTGACGGACTGCTCTGGCTGGTGACCAGCGAGACCGACACCCGGGGGACGCCGGGTCCGGGGGACGACAGGATCCTCCGGCTGGAGGTGGACTGAAGGAGGCGGTGACCGTGTTCGGCGGGATCGAGGAGCTCTTCGCACCAGGGCGCAGGCACACCGAGGACGAGCTGCGGCGGCAGGCCCTCACCCGGGAGGATCCGGGGGACGCCGATCCCTCGCGCGGTCCGATAGACCTCCGGTCGGGCCGCGTGACGATACGGGTGCCCCGCCCGGGCGCGGCGGCGGGGCGTCCGGGGTCAGAGGGCCGGGTCGAGGAGGTGGAGGCGGTGGGCGAGGGCGGCGGCCTCGCCGCGGCCGGCGACGCCGAGCTTGGCGAGGATGTGGGAGACGTGGACGCTGGCCGTCTTGGGTGAGATGAACAGCTCCTCGGCGATCTGACGGTTGGTGCGCCCGGCCGCGACCAGGCGCAGGACGTCCTGCTCGCGGGGGGTGAGGCCGAAGCCGTCGTCGCCGGGCTCCGCCGGGGCCGGGGCCGGCCGCTCGGGGGTGAGGGACAGGCGGGCGCGGGCGGCGAGGAGCTCGGTGTCCTCGCGGAGCGGTCGGGCGCCCAGGCGGACGGCCTCGGCGTGGGCCTCGCGCAGCAGGGCCGCGGCCTCCTCGCGGCGGCCGCCCTCGACGAGCAGGGCGTCGGCGAGGCGGTGGCGGGCGCGGGCGAGCTGCACGGGGCGTTCGAGGGGGGCGTAGGCGGCGACGACCTCGGCCCAGCGGGCGGCGGACTCGCGGCCCTCCGCGCGGGCGAGCTCCTCCGACACGTGCCGGGAGTGCGCGGTCCACAGGGGCGCCGGGGTGGCGAGGCCGAGGAGGCAGCGGCGGATCAGCTCCAGCGCCTCCGCGCGGCCCTCGTCGGCGGCGGGCAGACCGCGGCTGTCGGCCTCGGCGGCCACGGCGGTGAGGACGAGCGGCCAGCCGTAGCGGTGGGTGCCGGGCGGGAAGCCGGCCTCCGCGGCGGCGGCGACGGTGGCCCGGACCTCGGCGAGGCGGCCCTCGGCGGCGGACACGGCGATCGCGACCTGCGCCATGGGCAGGGTGTACTGCGGGATCGGGTCGCGGGTGCCGTAGACGGCGCGGGCGTCGGCGAGGTGGCGGGCGGCCGCCGGCAGCTCGCCGCGGGCCGCCGCGAGCTGGGCCAGGCGCAGGGAGGCCGAGCCGCGCGGCTTGGTGCTGCTGGCCCGGCGCAGCACGCGTTCGGACGCCTCCCGGGCCTCCTCCCAGCGCCCGAGCGCGAGGAGGGACTCGGCCCGGTTGGCCTCGATCCAGCCGACGCTGTCGACCAGTCCGTAGGTGCGGGAGAGCCGGATGCCGGAGTCGGCGATCTCGACGGCCTCGCGGGAGCGGCCGAGGGACTCCAGGGCGGAGGAGATGTTGATGTGGGCGCGTGCGGCCTCGTTGAACTGGCCGAGCTTCGTGGTCCGTTCGCGGACGTCGTGCATGGCGGCGAGTCCGGCCTCGACGTCGCCGGCCGCGGTCATGATGGTGCCGAGGGTGAGGCGGGCGTTGAGCTCGATCGACTCGGCCTTGACGAGCCGGGCGTACTCGACGGCGCGTTCGGCGGTGGTGAGGGCCTCGGGTCCGGGGTTGCGGAGCATGCCCCAGCCGGCGGCGCCGACGAGGACGGTGGCGTGCACGGCGGACGGCGGGAGGCCCTTGACGAGTTCCTGGGCGCGGGCGATCTCCTCCCAGCCGTCGCCGCGGCCGAGGTTGGACTGGAGGCGGGCCCGCTCGGTCCAGAACCAGGCGGCGCGCAGGGGGTCCCTGTCCTCTTCGGTGTCGAGGAGGCGCAGCGCCGTCTTGCCTATCTTGACGGCCCGGTCGCGCTCGCCGCTGAGACGGGCGGCGACGGCGGCCTCGGCGAGCAGGTCGAGGTAGCGCAGCGGGGTGGTCTCGGGGTCGCAGCCGCAGGGCGGGTAGGCCTCGGCGTAGTCCATCGGCCGGAGCTCGCGGCGGATCTCGGCGGGGGCCTCGTCCCAGAGTTCCATGGCCCGTTCGAGGAGGCGGAGCTGCTCGGCGTAGGCGTGCCGCTTGCGGGTGGCGACGGAGGCGCGGAGGACGGCGGGCAGGGCCTTGGCGGCGTCGTGCGCGTGGTACCAGTAGGTGGCGAGCCGGGTGGCGCGCTCGTCGGCCCGGACGAGCGCCGGGTCGTTCTCCAGGGCCTCGGCGTAGCGCCGGTTGAGGCGGGAGCGTTCGCCGGGCAGCAGGTCGTCGCTGACGGCCTCGCGGACCAGGGAGTGGCGGAAGCGGTAGCCGTCGCCGTCGGGGACGGCGAGCAGGATGTTGGCGCCGACGCAGGCGCGCAGCGCCTCGATGAGCTCGTCCTCGGTGAGCCGGGCGACGGCGGCGAGCAGGTCGTACTCGACGGTGGAGCCGCCCTCGGCGACGATCCTGGCGACCCGCTGGGCGTCCTCGGGGAGCGCCTCGACCCGGACGAGGAGGAGGTCGCGCAGGGAGTCGCTGAGCTGACCGAGGGCGCAGCCGGCCTCGTGGGAGACGACGAGCTCCTCGACGAAGAAGGCGTTGCCGTCGGAGCGCGCGAAGACCTCCTCGACGAGTCCGGGGTCGGGTTCCGCGGCGAGGATGCCGGTGAGCTGGCGGTGGACCTCGGTGCGGGTGAAGCGGGCGAGCTCGACGCGGCGGATGGTGCGGAGCCGGTCGAGTTCGGCGAGGAGGGGGCGCAGCGGGTGGCGGCGGTGGATGTCGTCGGCGCGGTAGCTGGCGACGACCACGATCCGGCCGCGGCGCAGGGTGCGCAGGAGGTAGGTGAGCAGGTGCCGGGTGGAGGCGTCGGCCCAGTGGAGGTCCTCCAGGACGAGCACGATCGTCCGGTCGGCGGCGAGCCGTTCCAGGAGCCGGACGGTGAGTTCGAAGAGGCGGCCGGTGGAGTCCTCGTCGGAGGTCTCGTGGCCGCCGGGGTCGCCGAGCTCGGGCAGCAGGCGGGCGAGTTCGGCCTGGTGGCCGTCGGCGGCCGTGGTGAGTTCGTCGGGGAGTCTGCGGCGGAGCGAGCGCAGGGCGGCGGCGAAGGGGGCGAAGGGGAGTCCGTCGGCGCCGAGTTCGACGCAGCCGCCGACGGCGACCACGGCTCCCCGGTCGCAGGCCGTGTCGAGGAACTCCTCGATGAGCCGGGTCTTGCCGACCCCCGCCTCGCCGCCGATGAGCAGGGCCTGGGGCTCTCCCGCGGACGCGCGGGAGAGCGCCTCGGTGAGGGCGGTGAGTTCGCCGGCCCGGCCGACGAAGACGGGACTGACTGACCTGGTCTCCACGGCGCCGAGCATCGCACAGCCGTCCGTACGGTCGCTCATACGGGGGTCACGCGGCCCGGGCGAAGCGGCCGCGGTCGCCGTCCCCCACCCGCCCCTCGGCGTCGTGGCCGCCGTGCCGCCGGCCGAAGAGCCGCAGACCCCGGGTGGCCCCGGTGGTCTCGGCGGCCTCGTGCGAGAGGCGCCGGGCGGCGGCCTCGCGGACGAGCTCGGCGTGGTTCATGCGGTGGATCTCGTAGTCGAACATCGGGTGCTCCCTGGTTCTTCTCGGCTTCGGCATCGCTTCTCGCGATGCCTCCACTGTCGTGTCGCAGGGGGTGCGGTCACATCCGGCGTGTGCCGCATGTTCGGCGTACGGGGGGCCTTAGGCGGGTCTCAGGGGGCCTTAGGCCGGCCGGGGGCCGCCTCAGGAGCCCGCGGTGGGCAGGGTCAGGAACAGGTCGAAGTAGGTGCCGACCGACAGGAGGAGCCCGAGGCCGCCGAGGACGGCGCCGGCGACGGCGACCGCGCGGACCCAGCCGGTGCGGCGGGGCAGGGTGAGCACGACGACGGCGACGACGAGGGCGAGCAGCGCGAAGACGCCGTTGACCAGGGCGGTGCTGTGCCACGCGTCGCCGTAGATCTCGGAGATCTGCTGGGCCGGAGAGCCGCTCTGCGAGGTGTTGATCTGACCGATGAGCGTCTCGCGCTCGGAGACGACCTTGCCGGTCCAGGTCCCGGTGAGGGCCACGGCGCCGAGCGCGGCGGAGACCACGGCCGCGGCGCCCGCGCCGGTGCCGGTGCTCTCGGGGGCGGCGGCGAGGAGGGCCTCGTCGTCCTCGTCCGTGTCCTCGCCGTCCTCGCCGTCCTCGTGGGCCGCGTCGGGCGCGTCCGCGTCGGGGGCGTCCGCGGTCTCCGGGGCGGCGTCCTCCGTCGTCGCCGCGGGCGCCGCGTCCGTGGTGCCCGGCGCGGCGTCGGCCTCGGGCTTCGACGGCGTGCCGCCGGTGTCCCCGGCGGTGGTCTCGCCGGTCTTCTCGGTCGTCTTGATGTCCATGCGGCGCACGCTAGGGGGCGCACATGAGAGCGGTCTTAAGAGGCGGCGGCCTTCGCGGCGCGCCACTCGGGTGCGAGGACGGCCCAGACCTCGGTGTCCGCGCGGGTGCCGCGGTAGAGGTAGTTCTGCCGCAGGACGCCGTCCCTCGTCATGCCGAGGCGGCGGGCGACGGCGATGCTCGGCCCGTTGGCCGAGGAGGCGAGCCATTCGACGCGGTGGATCCCGCGCTCCTCGATCGCCCAGTCGATGATGACCCGGCAGGCGCGGGTGATCAGGCCCCGGCCCGCGGCGGACGGCTCCAGCCAGCAGCCCGCCTCGGCGGTCCCGTTCGCGGCGTCGAAGATCCGGAAGAGGACGCCGCCGACGAGCGTGCCGTCGGCCCAGATGCCGTAGAGCCGGCCGGTGTCGGTGGCCGCCTTCTGGGCGTACGAGGTGAGGTAGGCGCGGGCGGAGTCGAGGTCCGCGACGAAGTCGGGGAGGGCGATGTGCCGTCCGATGAACTCGCGGCCCCGGTCCATGTGGGCGAGGAGCTCCTCGGCCTGCCAGGGCTCCAGGGGCCTCAGCTCGGCACCGTCGTCACCGAGCGATATCGCGAACATCGTCGTTCCTCTCCTCTGCGGCCGGGGCCGGCGCCTGAGCCGGGACCGTCACGCGCTGTCCGGGGATCTTCGCACGCGCGTCGGCGACCTCGCGGCACTCGGGCGGTTCGATGCTGATCCGGGGCAGGATCCGGTCGAGCCGCTTGGGCAGCCACCAGTTCGCCCCGCCGAGCAGGTGCATGAGCGCGGGGACGAGGAGGGTGCGCAGGACGAAGGCGTCGAGGGCGACGGCCGCCGCGAGCGCGATGCCGAACATCGCGATGACCCGGTCGCCGGAGAGCACGAAGGCGAGGAAGACCGAGATCATGATGACGGCGGCGGAGTTGATCACGCGGCTGGTCTCGGCGAGCCCGACGCGGACCGCCCGCCGGTTGTCCCCGGTCTCCAGCCACTCCTCGTACATCCGGCTGACCAGGAAGACCTGGTAGTCCATGGAGAGCCCGAAGAGCACCGAGACCATGATCACGGGGAGGAAGGGCTCGATCGGGCCGGCGCTGCCGAGGCCGAGGAGTTCGGTGCCCCAGCCCCACTGGAAGATCGCCACGACGATGCCGAAGGCGGCGGCGACGGCGGCGACGTTCATGGCGGCGGCCTTGAGCGGGATGCCGAGGGAGCGGAAGGCGAGCAGGAGCAGCAGGCAGCCGAGCGCGATGACGACGCCGACGAAGAGCGGCAGCTTGCCGACGATGATCTCGGCGAAGTCGTCGTAGGAGGCGGTGACGCCGCCCACGTGCACGTCGAGGGAGGTGCCGGTCTCGGCCCGCGGGATGACGTCCTGGCGGAGCGTGTCGACCAGCTCGCTGGTGGCCTTGGACTGCGGCGAGGAGTCGGGGACGACGGTGAGGACCGCGGTGTCGCCGGCGCTGTTGTAGGTGACCGGGGAGACGGAGGCGACCCCGTAGGTGGCGGAGAGCGCGGCCGGCAGCTGGTCGAGGGCGACCCGGTCGTCGGCGCCGTCGAGCCCGGCGACCAGCGTGAGGGGTCCGTTGACGCCCGGTCCGAAGCCCTCGGCGATCAGGTCGTACGCCTGGCGGGTGGTCGCGCCGGCCGGGTCGTTGCCCTGGTCGGAGGTGCCGAGGTGGAGCGAGAGGGTCGGCAGCGCCAGGACGCCCATGACGACGACGGCCACCGCCCCCAGGAGCTTGGGGTGGCGCTCGACGAAGGCGGACCAGCGGGCCGCGAAGCCGGTGGGGAGCTCGGGGGCCGGCCCGTGCTCGGCGAGGGTCCGCCGCTCGCGCCGGGACAGCGCCCGCGGACCGATGTACGAGAGGAGGGCGGGCAGCAGGGTGACGGAGGCCGCGACCGTGAGGACGACCGTGAGCGAGGCGGCGATGGCGACGCCGTTGAGGAAGCCGAGCCGCAGGATCAGCATGCCGAGCAGGGCGATGCAGACGGTGGCCCCGGCGAAGACGACGGCGCGGCCGGTGGTGGCCACGGCGGTCCCGGCCGCCTCGCCGACGGAGAGCCCGCGTTTCAGTCCCCTGCGGTGCCGGGTCACGATGAAGAGCGCGTAGTCGATGCCGACGCCCAGGCCGACGAGCATGCCGAGCATGGGCGCGAAGTCGGCGACGGTCATCAGATGGCCGAGGAGCACGATCCCGGAGTACGCGATGCCGACGCTGACGAGTGCGGTCGCGATGGGGAGCGCGGAGGCGGCGAGCGAGCCGAAGGCGAGGAAGAGGACGACGGCCGCGACGGCGACGCCGACGACCTCGGCGATGTGGCCGCCGGGGGCCTCGGTGAGGGCGACGGCGCTGCCGCCGAGCTCGACCTGGAGGCCCTCGGTGCCGTCCGCCGCGGCCTTCGCGGTGTCGACGAGGGCGCGGGCCTGGGCCGCGGGGATGTCGTCGGCCTGCTCGTCGAAGGTGACGGTGGCGTAGGCGGTGCGGCCGTCCTCGCTGATCTGGCCGCGGGTGTCGCCGTACGGCGAGGTCACGGCGGCGATGCCGGGCAGGTCGGCGACCTCGTCGAGCATCGCGGTCATGCGGCGTTCGACGGCGTCGGCGCGGACGCTGCCGTGGTCGGTGTGCCAGACGACGGTGTCGCTGTCCCCGCCGAGGCCGTGGAAGCCGCGGTCGAGGAGGGCGGTGGCCCGGCCGGACTCGGTGCCGGGGACCTCGTAGTCGTTGGAGTACGCGGTGCCGGCGACGATCGCCCCGGTGCCGACCCCGCCGAGCGCGAGGAGCCACAGGAGGACGACGACGAGACGGTGCCGTATGCACCATCGGGCGATGGCTGCCAAAGGACGTGCTCCCTGGGTGGTTCGTGGATCGTGCACGGGAACAGCCCGAGCAGAACGCGCGTGACCTACGTGCGCCCACTCTTGCAGCCAAACGTGATCGTTTGTCCCTTTCGTGTCGATGCTCACAGGCGTGTGCGGAGGTTAAGGAACCGGGGTCCCCGCGCCTCCGCACCCCGCCGCGGGCGTCAGCCGGAGACGCTGGGGCGCCCGTTCTCGATGTGGCCCATGAGCCGGCGGCGGAAACCGCCGGGGGCGGTCACCTCGACGTCGTACCAGCCGTGCGCGTCGGCGGCCGAGTGCACGACGGTACGGGTCCGCCCGGGCTTCACGGTGACGGTCCGGGTCCAGTCGGCCAGGTCGTCCGCGTCGCCGTAGCCCAGCGGCCGGACGGTGAAGGCGACGGGACGCTCACCCGTGTTGCGGACGGTGAGGTGGAGGTCGCGGTCGTGGTGGTCGATGCGGGAGGCCAGCTCGGCGCCGCCCGCCGCGGGGCCCTCGAACTCCCGGCGGAAGCCGTTGGGGCCGGTGATCGTGAAGCGGTAGCGGTCGCCCGGCACGGGGACGGTCCACTCCCCCGTGCCCCGGACGTCCCGGTGCTGCGGGACGGCGAACTCGCCCGCGTAGGGGTAGAGGGCGAAGTGCGCGCTCGCCTTGCCGCGGTTGCTCAGCGCGACCGTGACGGCACCGGCACCCGTGGTGGCGGCCGCGTCCGGCTGGTACGGGAGGGGACGGGCGGGACGGACGCCGGGCTCCTGGACGGGCATCCGCTGCTCGGCCGGGGGCTGCGGCCGCCAGCGGCCGGTGAAGGGCGGGATCGGGCCGGGCTGCTCGACCTCGGGGCGCCGGCGGCCGCGCGTGAAGTCGAAGGCGGAGGTGAGATCACCCGTGACGGTCCGGCGCCAGGGCGTGATGTTGGGCTCCCGGACCCCGGTGAGCCGCTCCAGGAAGCGGATCACGGAGGTGTGGTCGAAGGTCTCGGAGCAGACGTATCCGCCGGTCGACCACGGGGAGACGACGAGGAGCGGGACGCGGATGCCGAGGCCGGTGGGCCGGCCCTGCCAGCGCTCGTCCGTGTCGTCGGCCGGCGGGACCGGCGGCGGGACGTGGTCGAAGAAGCCGTCGTTCTCGTCGTAGTTGATCAGGACGACGGTGTGGCGCCACACGTCCGGATGCGCGCCGAGGGCGTCGAGCACCTTGTAGACGAGGGTGGCGGAGGCGATCGGCGAGGAGGAGCCGGGGTGCTCGGAGTCGATCGCGGAGGGGACGAGGTACGAGACCTCGGGCAGCGCGCCGGCGGCGACGTCGGCGCGGAAGGCGTCGGCGAGGGTGCCGGACTCGACGCGGCGCAGTCCGCGCTCGAAGAGGGACCGCTCGGCCGGGGTGAGGGCGGCGACGCCGTCCTCCAGGAGGCCCAGGAGCCGGGTCCGCTCGGCGGTGTCGTCGGTGTCGCGGACGGCGGCGTAGAACGACTCCATGAAGGTGTGGCCGCCGGTCCCGGCGAGGGCCTTCCGGGCGATCTGCTTGAAGGTGGTGAAGAACTCGATGTTGTTGTCGGTGAAGTTCTCCCACTCGGTGTACGTCTTCCAGCTCCGCCCGGCGGCTTCGAGCCGCTCGGCGTAGGTGGACCAGCCGTAGCCGGGGTGGGTGCCCTCGGCGTAGGCGGCGTTCGTGACGGCCCGGCTGCCGTCGGCCTCGAAGCCGGTCCAGCCGGACCAGAGGTGGTTGCGGTTGGGGCTCGTCGAGGTGTGGATGGACGAGTGGTAGGCGTCGCAGACGGTGAAGGTGTCGGCGAGTTCGTAGTGCAGGGGGATGTCCTGCCGGTCGTAGTACGCCATGGTGGCCGCGGTCTTGGCCGAGACCCAGCCGTCCATCCAGCCGCCGTGCCACGCCGTGGCGCCGCCGCCCCACGAGTGGTCGAGGTCGCCGATGTACTGGAGGTCCTTCTGCTGCGTCCGGGCGGCGCCGCGGATCGGGAAGGGCAGCACGGTCCGGCCGGGCGCGGCCGGCTGCTCGAAGACCGGCCGGCCCGAGGGCAGCTCGACGGCGTTGCGGTCGCCGAATCCCCGGACGCCGCGGAGGGTGCCGAAGTAGTGGTCGAAGGAACGGTTCTCCTGCATCAGGATCACCACGTGCCGGACCGCCGCGAGCCCCCCGGCCGGGGGCTCCGCGGCCATCGCCGCCTGCAGCGACGGCGGCAGCAGGGAACCGGCCGCGGCGGCGCCCAGGGCGCCTCCGCCCAGCGCGAGCAGCCTTCTGCGGGACATCTCGGATGACAAGACCGACCTCCAGTCGACGTCCAATGGTTCGCCGTCGAGCCATTGGGGGTACGTCGGGGACGGTAGTGAGACGGGATGACCACGAGAAGACCCACCGGGGACCCCGTGGTGAACGTCCGAGAGAACGCGCCGGAAGGACGGCGGGGGGGGGAGGGGGGGGGGGGGGGGGGGGGGGGGGGGGGGGGGGGGGGGGGGGGGGGGAGTGAGTGGCCCGAGACCAGCCCACCGTGGTCCCCCGGGTCGAAGGTCGGGACGACCGCGCCGGAAGGACGGCGGCCCCGCACCGGAGTTCCGGTGCGGGGCCGCCGTGCCGTGCGTGGAGGGGATCAGCCCTCGCTGACGCCCAGCTTCTCCAGGATCAGGTCCTTGACCTTCGCCGCGTCCGCCTGGCCACGGGTGGCCTTCATGACGGCGCCGACGAGGGCGCCGACGGCGGCGACCTTGCCGCCGCGGATCTTGTCCGCGATGGCCGCGTTGCCCGCGATGGCCTCGTCGACGGCCACGCCGAGCGCGCCGTCGTCGGAGACGACCTTCAGACCGCGCTTCTCGACGACCGCGTCCGGGGTGCCCTCGCCGGCGAGGACGCCCTCGATGACCTGACGGGCCAGCTTGTCGTTGAGGTCGCCGGAGGCGACCAGGGCCGACACCCGGGCCACGTCACCCGGGGTGATCGCCAGCTCCTCCAGCGAGACGCCCTGCTCGTTGGCGTTGCGGGCGAGCTCGCCCATCCACCACTTGCGGGCCGACGCCGCGTCGGCGCCCGCCTCGATCGTGGCGACGATCGACTCCACCGCGCCCGCGTTGAGGATGGCCTGCATGTCCAGCTCGGACACGCCCCACTCCTCGCGCAGCCGGTTGCGGCGCACCCGGGGCAGCTCCGGCAGACCGGCACGCAGCTCCTCGACCCACGCACGGGACGGGGCGACGGGGACGAGGTCGGGCTCCGGGAAGTACCGGTAGTCCTCGGCGTTGTCCTTGATGCGGCCGGAGGTGGTGGAGCCGTCGTCCTCGTGGAAGTGACGGGTCTCCTGCACGATCGTGCCACCGGAGGTGAGCACGGCCGCGTGGCGCTGGATCTCGAAGCGCGCCGCGCGCTCCACGGAACGGAGCGAGTTGACGTTCTTCGTCTCCGAGCGGGTGCCGAAGGTCGTGGTGCCGTGGGGGCGCAGCGACAGGTTCACGTCGCAGCGCATCTGGCCCTTGTCCATCCGCGCCTCGGAGACGCCGAGCGCGCGGATCAGCTCGCGCAGCTCGGCGACGTACGCCTTGGCGACCTCGGGGGCCCGCTCGCCCGCGCCCTCGATGGGCTTGGTGACGATCTCGATGAGCGGGATGCCCGCGCGGTTGTAGTCGAGCAGCGAGTGCGAGGCGCCGTGGATGCGGCCGGTCGCGCCACCGATGTGGGTGGACTTGCCGGTGTCCTCCTCCATGTGGGCGCGCTCGATCTCCACGCGGAAGATCTCGCCGTCCTCCAGCTGGACGTCCAGGTAGCCGTTGAAGGCGATCGGCTCGTCGTACTGGGAGGTCTGGAAGTTCTTCGGCATGTCCGGGTAGAAGTAGTTCTTCCGGGCGAAGCGGCACCACTCGGCGATCTCGCAGTTCAGCGCGAGGCCGATCTTGACGGCCGACTCGACGCCGATCTCGTTGACGACCGGCAGCGAGCCCGGCAGGCCGAGGCAGGTCGGACAGGTCTGCGAGTTGGCGTCCGCGCCCAGCTCGGTCGAGCAGCCGCAGAACATCTTGGTCTTGGTGCCGAGCTCGACATGGACCTCCAGGCCCATGACGGGGTCGAACGCCGCGAGGGCCGCGTCGTACGACAGCAGTTCAGTGACAGTCACGGTGAGACTTTCCCTCTCAGCCCAGCAGGACGTCGTCGTCGCCCAGGCGCTTGAGCTCCCGGTAGAGGATCGCCAGGCCGGTAACGATGGCGGCGGCGGACACGGCGGAGTCGATCAGCCGCAGCATGTCGTTGTCGTTGCGGGCCATCTTGGCCTGCTTCGCCACGCTGATGGCACCGAACGCGGTGGTCGCCAGCGAGACGTAGACGCCGGTCTTCGACTTCTTGAAGTTCTTGGCCTTCTTTGCCATGGCACTCACAGCGACGGAGCCTCCTCGAGCAGCGGGTGTCCCCACTTTTCCACGAAGGCGGCCTCGACGGCCGCGCCGACCTTGTAGAGCCGGTCGTCCTTCATGGCGGGGGCGATGATCTGCAGACCGACCGGGAGACCGTCCTCGGGCGCCAGGCCGCAGGGCAGCGACATGGCGGCGTTGCCGGCCAGGTTGGTCGGGATGGTGCACAGATCCGCGAGGTACATGGCCATCGGGTCGTCGGCACGCTCGCCGATCGGGAAGGCGGTGGTGGGCGTCGTCGGGGAGACGATGACGTCCACCTCCTCGAAGGCCCTCTCGAACTCGCGGGTGATGAGGGTCCGGACCTTCTGGGCGGAGCCGTAGTACGCGTCGTAGTAGCCGGAGCTCAGCGCGTACGTGCCCAGGATGATGCGGCGCTTGACCTCGTCGCCGAAGCCGGCCTCACGGGTGAGGGCGGTGACGTCCTCGGCGGACCGGGTGCCGTCGTCGCCGACCCGCAGGCCGTAGCGCATGGCGTCGAAGCGGGCCAGGTTCGAGGAGCACTCGGACGGCGCGATCAGGTAGTACGCCGACAGGGCGAGGTCGAAGGTCGGGCAGTCCAGCTCGACGATCTCGGCGCCCAGCGTCTTCAGCAGCTCGACGGACTCGTCGAAGCGCTGCACGACGCCGGCCTGGTAGCCCTCGCCGCGGAACTGCTTGACGACGCCGACGCGCATGCCGGCGACCGAGCCGTTGCGCGCGGCCTCGACGACCTGCGGGACCTCGGCGTCGATGGAGGTCGAGTCGAGCGGGTCGTGCCCGGCGATCGCCTCGTGGAGGAGGGCCGCGTCCAGGACCGTGCGGGCGCAGGGGCCGCCCTGGTCGAGGGAGGACGAGAAGGCCACCATGCCGTAGCGGGAGACGGCGCCGTAGGTCGGCTTGACGCCGACGGTGCCGGTGACGGCGGCGGGCTGGCGGATCGAGCCGCCGGTGTCCGTGCCGATGGCGAGCGGGGCCTCGTACGCGGCGAGGGCGGCCGAGGAGCCGCCGCCGGAGCCGCCGGGGATCCGGGTGAGGTCCCAGGGGTTGCCGGTCGGGCCGTACGCGCTGTTCTCCGTGGAGGAGCCCATCGCGAACTCGTCCATGTTCGTCTTGCCGAGGATGACGACGTCGGCGGCCTTGAGGTTCTTGACCAGGGTCGCGTCGTACGGAGGGATCCAGCCCTCCAGCATCTTCGAGCCGACGGTCGTCGGCATGCCGGCGGTGGTGAAGATGTCCTTCAGGGCGAGCGGCACACCGGCGAGCGGGCCCAGCTTCTCGCCGCGGGCGCGCTTCTCGTCGACGGCGCGGGCCTGCGCGAGGGCGCCCTCACGGTCGACGTGCAGGAAGGCGTGGACCTTCTCGTCGACGGCCTCGATGCGGGCGAGGTGGGCCTCGGCGACCTCGACGGCGGTCAGCTCGCCGGCGGCGATCCTTCCGGCGATCTCGGCCGCGGTGAGCTTGATGATGTTGTCCGTCATGACTGTTAGTCCTCCCCCAGGATCTGCGGCACCTTGAAACGCTGCTGCTCCTGGGCCGGGGCGCCGGAGAGCGCCTGCTCGGGGGTGAGCGACGGACGGACCTCGTCCGCGCGCATGACATTGGTCAGCGGCAGCGGGTGGGAGGTCGGCGGTACGTCTTGGTCGGCGACCTCGGAGACGCGGGCGACCGCGCCGATGATGTCGTCGAGCTGGCCGGCGAAGTGATCGAGTTCTTCGCCCTTCAGCTCCAGACGCGCCAGCCGTGCGAGGTGGGCGACCTCCTCGCGCGTGATGCCAGGCATGCGGATCCTCACGGGGTGAGCTTGATGGTGTTGGTCCATCCTATGGGGCCCGTGCCCCTGCCCGTGAAACGGTTTGGCCCGCAGCGCGGCACCCTCAGGGAACGACCTGCCCGGACGGCTGGTCGAGCTCGACCTGGGCAGCGATGTCGGCGGGGCGGCGCCAGCCGTGCTCGCCGCGGGCCAGCAGCCAGGCGGTGGCCTCGGCGGGCGGCATGGCGGCGGCGACGAGCCAGCCCTGGACGGCGTCGCATCCCAGGTCGCGGAGGCGTTCCCAGGTCTCGTCGTCCTCCACGCCCTCGGCGACGACGAGGAGGCCGAGCGAGTGGGCCAGGTCGACGGTGCAGCGGACGATCTCGGCGTCCTCGGTGTCGACGGCGAGCCGGGCGACGAAGGAGCGGTCGATCTTCAGTTCGCTGACGGGCAGCCGGCGGAGGTGGACCAGGGAGGAGTAGCCGGTGCCGAAGTCGTCGAGGGACATCTTCACGCCGTGGCCGGTGAGGCCGTTGAGCGTGTCGGCGGCCCGCTGGGGGTCCTCCAGGAGGACGTGTTCCGTTATCTCCAGCTGGAGGGCGCCGGCCGGGACGCCGTGGCGGGCGAGCCGGGCGGCGACGGCGCCGGCGAAGCCGGGGGTGTGGACGTCGCGCGGCGAGACGTTGACGGCGACCGGGACGTGGAGCCCCTGGGCCCGCCAGCGGGCGACCTGGGCGAGCGCGGTCTCCAGGACGTACTCGGTGAGGTGCGGCATCAGGCCGGAGGACTCGGCGATGGCGATGAACTCGTCCGGCGGGACCTTGCCGCGCTCGGGGTGGACCCAGCGGACGAGGGCCTCCAGGCCGGCGACCTGGCCGTCGAAGCGGACCTTGGGCTGGTAGTGGAGTTCGACCTCGCCGGCGTCCAGGGCGCGGCGGAGGTCGCCGAGCAGACCGAGCCGGTCGGGCGTGTTGGAGTCGCGCTTGGACTCGTAGACCTCGACGCCGGTGCGGTCGCGCTTGGCCTGGTACATGGCCACGTCGGCGCGGCGCAGCAGCCCCTCGGCGTCGAGGGCGTGGTCGGGGAAGACGGCGACGCCGGCGCTGGCCTCCAGGACGAGGGTGAGCCCGTCGAGGTCGAGCGGGGAGGAGAGTTCGGCGACGAGGTGGCGGGCGACCCGCTGGGCGCTGGTGGTGGAGTCGGCGGTGGGCAGCAGGACGGCGAACTCGTCGCCGCCGAGCCGGGCGGCCTCGGCGCCGCGGGGCAGCGCGAGGTCGAGCCGTTCGGCGATCTGGAGGAGCAGCCGGTCGCCGGCGAGGTGGCCGAGGGTGTCGTTGACCGACCGGAAGCGGTCGAGGTCGATCAGGACGAGGGCGGCGCGGGCCCCTTCGCCCTCGGCCTCCTCCAGGGCGGTCCAGGCGCGCTCCAGGAGCCACTGGCGGTTGGGGAGCCCGGTGAGCGGGTCGCGGAGCTGTTCCTCGGCGCGGGCGCGGGCGATCCAGAGGGTGGAGTCGAGGGCGATGAGGGGGACGGCGAAGAGCGGCAGCAGGACCGGCCGGGTGGCGGCGACGACGCAGATGAGCGGGGCGATGCCGAGGAGGGCGACGGCGACGAGGCCCTGGCGCAGGAGCGCGGTGCGGGCGACGGTGGGCAGGCCGCGGCCCTGGGGCGCGAGCGTGTACCACAGGAGGAGCCGGGTCACCACGAGGTAGGCGCCGGCGGCGACGAGGACTTCCGGCAGGTCCCCGATGGTCCAGTCGAGGGGCCACCAGGGCTGTTCGACGGTCGGCACGTCCCCGAAGAGGGCGAGGACGACGGCTGCGGCGCCCACGCCGAGGACGTCGGCGGCGCCGTGCAGGAGGCCCTGGCGCCAGCGGTCCCGGCGGGCGGCGCCGACCAGGGTGACGACGGTGAGCGAGACGAGGCCGGCGGGCACCCAGCCGTACAGCAGGAGGACGGCGAGGGTGAGGGCGGCGCCGGAGCCGGTGCCGCCCCACCAGCGGTCGCGGCCGAGGGCGACCAGGTGGCCGACGATGAGGCCGGTGAGCACGGCGAGGGACCAGCCGGCGACCTCGCCGGGGAAGAGTCCGTGGCCGGTGCTCAGGGCTCGCTGGAGCCCGGCGACGAGTACGACGGCGGCGATGCCCACCACGGCTGCGGGCAGCCGGGAGGTGGTGCCCGGGGTGACCGCACGGCCGTGTGACCGTGGGACCGGGGCGGCGCTCTCGGTCGGTTCCATTCCCGTCCCTCTCACAGGCGGCGGTGCCGTCGGGTGTGCGCGGGGCCGCGGTGCGGCCGTCCGTCCTCCGGCCGGCGCGCGGCGGGGCGGAGCCCCCGGGCGGCCGTGCGGAACGAGACGCACGGTCACCACACTAGGCCGCCGAGGGCTTCGACGGGCAGCGCTCTCCCTCTCTTGCCCGAATGCGGCCCAGCCACCCGTAACGATCTGGTATGCGCCGAACGGGTGGCCTGCCGTGGGGTGGTGGGCGGCTACTCGGCGACCGGGACAGCGGCCTCCCGGGCGGCCTCGGGCCCCTGTTCGAGCAGGACGGAGAAGCCTTCCTCGTCCAGAACCGGAACCTTCAGCTGCATCGCCTTGTCGTACTTCGAACCAGGGTTTTCACCGACGACCACGAAGGAGGTCTTCTTCGAAACGGAACCGGTCACCTTCGCTCCGAGGCTCTGGAGCGACTCTTTTGCGCCATCCCTGGTGAACCGCTCCAGGGTGCCGGTCACCACGACCGTGAGACCTTCCAGCGGGCGCGGCCCCTCGTCCTCCCCGGCGCCCTCGTCCTCCAGGCTGACCCCGGCGGCGCGCCACTTGCGCACGATCTCGCGGTGCCACTCCTCGGCGAACCACTGCTTCACCGCGGCCGCGATGATCCCGCCGACGCCGTCGACGGCCGCCAGCTCCTCCTCGCTCGCCTGCTCGATCCGCTCCAGGGAGCGGAACTCGCGGGCCAGCGCCTCGGCCGCGACCGGACCCACGTGCCGGATGGAGAGCCCGTTGAGGAAGCGGGCCAGCGGGCGGGTCTTCGCCGCCGCGATGTTCTCCAGCATCGCCAGGGCGTTCTTCTTCGGCTCGCCCTTCTGGTTGGCGAAGACCGTGACGATCTTCTCCTCGCCGGTCTTCGGGTCGCGCTTGGGCAGTCCGCTGTCCTGGTCGAGGACGTACGCCGTGATCGGCAGCAGCTGCTCGATCGTCAGGTCGAAGAGGTCGCCCTCGTCCGCGAGCGGCGGCTCGGCGGGCTCCAGCGGGCGGGTGAGCGCCGCGGCGGCCACCGCCCCGAAGTTCTCGATGTCCAGGCACTGACGGCCGGCCAGGAAGAAGAGCCGCTCGCGCAGCTGGGCCGGGCAGGTCCGGGCGTTCGGGCAGCGGAGGTCGATGTCGCCCTCCTTCATGGCCTTCAGCGGCGTCCCGCACTCCGGGCACTCCGCGGGCATGACGAACTCCCGCTCGGTGCCGTCCCGCAGGTCCGCGACCGGGCCGAGGATCTCCGGGATGACGTCGCCGGCCTTGCGCAGCACGACCGTGTCCCCGATGAGGACGCCCTTGGCCTTCACCACCTCCTGGTTGTGGAGGGTGGCGAACTCGACCTCGGAACCGGCCACCGTCACCGGCTCCACCTGCGCGTACGGCGTGACGCGCCCGGTCCGGCCGACGCCGACCTTGATGTCGACCAGCCGGGTGTTGACCTCCTCCGGCGCGTACTTCCAGGCGATCGCCCAGCGCGGGGCGCGGGCCGTGGAGCCCAGCCGGCCCTGGAGCGGGATCTCGTCGAGCTTGACGACCACCCCGTCGATCTCGTGCTCCACGGAGTGACGGTTCTCCCCGAAGTACGCGATGAACTCGCGCACCGCGGCGAGGGAGTCGACCACCCGGTTGTGCCGGGCCGTGGGCAGCCCCCACTCGTGCAGCAGCTCGTACGTCTCCGAGAGCCGGGAGATGTCGAGGCCCTCGCGGGCGCCGATGCCGTGCACCACCATGTGGAGCGGGCGGGAGGCGGTGACCTTGGGGTCCTTCTGGCGGAGGGAGCCGGCCGCCGCGTTGCGCGGGTTGGCGAAGGGCTTGTCGCCCGCCTCCACCAGCCGGGCGTTGAGCCCCTCGAACGCCTCCATCGGGAAATAGACCTCGCCGCGGACCTCCACGAGGGCCGGGACGCGGTCGCCGCGCAGCCGCTCCGGGATGTCGGCGATCGTCCGCACGTTCGGCGTGATGTCCTCGCCGGTGCGGCCGTCGCCGCGGGTGGCGGCCCGGGTCAGCCGGCCGTTCTCGTAGGTCAGGTTGACCGCGAGGCCGTCGACCTTGAGCTCGCACAGGTAGTGGAAGTCGGGCGTGCCGACGTCCCGCCCGACCCGCTCGGCCCAGGTGGCCAGCTCCTCGTCGTCGAAGGCGTTGTCCAGGGAGAGCATGCGCTCCCGGTGCTCGACGGAGGTGAACTCCGTCTCGTACTGCCCCGCGACCTTCTGCGTCGGGGAGTCCGGCGTCCGCAGCTCCGGGTACTCCTCCTCCAGCGCCTCCAGCGCGCGCAGGAGCCGGTCGAACTCGCCGTCGCTGACGACCGGCTGGTCCTTCACGTAGTACCGGAAGCGGTGCTCCTCGACCTGCTCGGCGAGGTCGGCGTGCTTCTCCCGTGCCTCGGCGGGCAGGGCCCCCTGTTCGACTGCCACCTTCGTCCGTCCTCCCGTGCCTCTGAACCCGGTCACTCTGGGTTGTCCGCGAGCGATCTCGCCGCCCGGGCGCAGTGGGCGAGCGCCGCGCGGGCGTAGGCGGGCGAAGCGCCCGCGAGCCCGCACGTGGGGGTGACGACCACGGACTCCGCGAGAGTCCCCGGATTCAGCCCCAGCCTGCGCCACAGCGTCCTGACACCCATGACGCTACCGCCCGGGTCGGACAATGCGGTGTCGGTGGACGGCACCACACCGGCGAAGAGCGTCGTGCCGGCCTCCACCGCCTCGCCGATCGTGTCCTCGTCACGCTCGGTGAGCAGGCCGAAGTCGAACGAGACGCCGGAGACGCCGGCCCTCCGCAGCAGCGCGAAGGGGACGTCGGGGGCGCAGGAGTGGACGACGACCGGTCCGTCGTGGACGGCGATCACGTCGCGCAGGGCGGACTCCACGACTTGCCGGTCGACGGCCCGGTAGGTGCGGTAGCCGCTGGCGGTGCGGACGTGGCCGCGGAGCACGGCGGTGAGCGAGGGCTCGTCGAGCTGGAGGACCGGCCGCGCCCCGGGGACGCGCCGGCGCAGCTCCGCGAGGTGGCCGCGGAGCCCCTCGGCGAGCGAGCCGGTGAGGTCGCGGCAGGCGCCCGCGTCGCCGACGGCCGCCTCGCCGCCGCGCAGTTCCAGGGACGCCGCGAGCGTCCACGGGCCCACGGCCTGCACCTTGAGCGGGCCCTCGTAGCCCTGGGTGAACTCCTCCAGGGCGTCCAGGTCCTCGCCGAGCCAGGACCGGGCGCGCTTGGTGTCGCGGCCGGGCCGGTCGCTGATCCGCCAGCCGCTCGGCTCCACGTGCGCGTAGAGGTCGACGAGCATCCCGGTGGTCCGGCCGATCATGTCGGCGCCGGGGCCGCGGGCCGGCAGCTCCGCGAGGAACGGGAAGTCCTCGAAGGAGCCGGTGGCGGCCTTGGCGGCCTCGCGGGCGTCGCCGCCCGGCAGGGAGCCGACGCCGGTGGCGGGGCCCCAGGGGCTCGTCCCGCCGCTGTTCTCGGTCTCGCTCACGGCTAGCGCCCCGGTCGGACGGTGAGGTCGTTGATCTCCGCGTCGCGCGGCAGGTCGATGGCCGTGAGGACGGCCGTCGCCACCGACTCGGGGTCGATCCACTTCGACGCGTCGTACTCCTTGCCCTCCTGCCGGTGCACCTTCTCCTGCATGGGGCTGGCCGTCCGGCCGGGGTAGACCGAGGTGACCCGGACGCCGTGGGCGTGCTCCTCGTGGCGCAGGGCGTCGGCGAGGGCCTTGAGGCCGTGCTTGGAGGCCGCGTACGCGCCCCACTCGCCGTGCGCGGTGAGCCCGGCGCCGGAGTTCACGAAGACGACGTGGCCCTGGGAGACCCTCAGCTGGGGCAGCAGGTGGCGGGTCAGCTCGGCCGGGGCGACCAGGTTGACGTCGAGCTGGTGATGCCACGTCTTCGGGGTGAGCTCCCCGATCGGGCCGAGGTCGACGACCCCCGCGATGTGCAGCAGGCCGTCCACCCGCTCCGGCATGGTCTGGTGCGAGAACGCCCAGGACAGCCGGTCCGGGTCGGCGAGGTCGCCGACCAGCGTCCGGGCCCCGGGGAACTGTGCGGCGAGCTCCTTCGCCCGCCCCGCGTCCCGCGCGTGCAGCACGAGGTCGTCCCCGCGCGCGTGCAGGCGGCGGGCGACGGCCGCGCCGATGCCGGAACCGGCTCCGGTGATCACATGAGTAGCCATGGGGACCATGCTCGCATCAGCGGGAGGCGATGTTCTCCTCCAGGTGGGCGAGGGCGGCCGGGCCGTCGTCCGCGAAGAAGACGAGGTCGGTCAGGGGCAGGGGCAGGAAGCCCTCGGTGTCCATGCGGTGGAACTGGGCCTTGAGGCCGTCGTAGAAGCCCGCGGTGTTGAGCAGGACGACCGGCTTGGCGTGCTTGCCGTGCTTCTTCAGCTCCAGGATCTCGGTGGCCTCGTCGAGGGTGCCGGTGCCGCCGACCATGACGACGATCGCGTCGGACTTGGCGAGGAGCAGCGCCTTGCGCTCGGCGAGGTCCCGGGCGACGACCATCTCGTCGGCGTCCGGCCGTGCCTTGTGCGCGAGGAAGTCGACGGAGACGCCGACGAGCCGGCCGCCCGCCTCCTGGACGCCGTCCGCGACCACCTTCATCAGACCGGTGTCGGAGCCGCCCCAGACCAGGGTGTGGCCGGCCTTCCCGAGGAGGCGGGCGAAGTCGCGCGCGGGGGTCGTGTACCGCTCGTCGAGCTGGGCGGCGGAGAGGAAGACGCAGATGTTCATGGCCCCACCGTAGGCCGTGACCAGCGGCTTCTGAATTTCTCCGGGAAATCCCGCCCGGCGGCGATGAGTTCGGGCGGCGGCCGCGGTCTGCCCTGCCATGGACGAGGTGAGCACCACGCTGAGCAGGGTCCGGGGCCGGGTCACGTCGCGGGACGGCACGGCGATCGCGTACGAGCGGTACGGCGACGGGCGGGACGGACGGCGGCCGGTCGTCCTGGTGAGCGGGGCCCTGGCCACCGCGGAGGCCGAACGGCCGCTCGCCGGGCTCCTCGCCCGGCGCTTCACGGTCGTCGCCTACGACCGGCGGGGCCGCGGCGGGAGCGGCGACGGCGGGTCCCGCGCCGTGGAGCGCGAGATCGAGGACCTGGCGGCGGTCGTGGGCGCGGCCGGGGCGGGCACGGCCCTGCACGGGACGGGCACCGGGGGCGCGCTGGCGCTGGCCGCGGTCGCGGCGGGACTTCCGGTGGCGGCGGTGTCGCTGTACGAGCCGCCGTACTCGGCGGAGGCCGGGGAGCTGTGGCGGCGGGTGGCGGACCTGCTGGCGGAGGGCCGGCCCGAGGCGGCCCTCGGTCTCTTGCCGGCGGACCCCGCGGGGGCGCTCCCCGATGCCGCGGCGCTGGCCCGCGTCCTCGCCCAGGACCTCGCGGTGCTCGGCGACGGGGCGCCGTCCGGGCAGCGGCTGGCCGGGGTGCAGGCGCGCGCCCTGGTCGTCGACGGCGGGTTCAGTCCCGCGGGGACCCGCCGGGCCGCCCGCGACCTCGCCGCCGCCCTGCCGCGCGGCCGTCACCGCACGCTCACCGGGCAGACGTCCGAGGTGGCGCCGCACGTCCTGGCCCCCGTCCTGGAGGAGTTCCTGACGGAGGAACGGGAGGACGGCAGGGACGACCCGCGGAGCGGGGCCGCCGCCTAGGGCCTGTCGTCAAAATCCCCTCGTTGCCGCGGGGCAGAGGGGATGGTGACGACAGGCCCTAGGGGGTCCGGGGCCTCCGGGGTGTCAGGCGGTCGCCGGGGCCGCCGTGGAGCGGGTCGTGGTGGCGATGGTGGCGGAGCCGACGACGCGGGTGCCGTCGTAGAGGACGATCGCCTGACCGGGGGCGACGCCGCGGACCGGCTCGTCGAAGGTCACGGTGAGCCCGCCGTCGACGAGGGCCGCCGTCACCTCGGTCTCGCCGCCGTGGGCGCGGAGCTGGGCGGTGTAGCGGCCGGGGCCGTCCGGGGCGGTGCCGCACCAGCGGGGCTTGATCGCGGTGAGGCCGGTGACGTCGAGGGCCTCGACGGGGCCGACGGTCACCGTGTTGTTCACCGGCGAGATGTCGAGGACGTAGCGCGGCTTGCCGTCCGCGGCCGGGTGACCGATCCGCAGGCCCTTGCGCTGGCCGATGGTGAAGCCGTACGCGCCCTCGTGGGTGCCGACCTTCGTCCCGGTCTCGTCGACGATGTCGCCCTCGGCCCTGCCCAGCCGGGAGGCGAGGAAGCCCTGGGTGTCTCCGTCGGCGATGAAGCAGATGTCGTGGCTGTCGGGCTTCTTGGCGACGGCGAGTCCGCGCCGCTCGGCCTCCGCCCGGATCTCGTCCTTGGTGGTGAGCGTGTCGCCCAGCGGGAACATCGCGTGCGCCAGCTGCTTCTCGTCCAGCACGCCGAGGACGTAGGACTGGTCCTTGGCCATGTCGGAGGCCCGGTGCAGCTCGCGGGTGCCGTCCTCGTGGAGGACGACGGTGGCGTAGTGGCCGGTGCAGACCGCGTCGAAGCCGAGCGCGAGCGCCTTGTCGAGCAGCGCGGCGAACTTGATCTTCTCGTTGCAGCGCAGGCACGGGTTGGGCGTGCGGCCCGCCTCGTACTCCGCGACGAAGTCGTCGACGACGTCCTCGCGGAACCGCTCGGCGAGGTCCCACACGTAGAACGGGATGCCGATGACGTCGGCCGCCCGGCGCGCGTCGCGCGAGTCCTCGATCGTGCAGCAGCCGCGGGCGCCGGTACGGAAGGACTGGGGGTTCGCGGAGAGCGCGAGGTGCACGCCGGTGACGTCGTGGCCCGCCTCGGCGGCGCGCGCGGCGGCGACGGCGGAGTCCACTCCGCCGGACATGGCGGCGAGGACCCGGAGCGGGCGGGTGCGGGGGTGCGGGGGCGGCGTCTGAGTCATAGCCCTACCAGGGTACGGGTCGCCGGGAACCGGGGGCGCGTGAGTAAGCGTTCTCCGTGGCATGGGGAGCAAGGGGAAGGGCAAGGACGCGTCCGGCCGGAAGGTGGGACGGCGGGCGGTGCTGCTCGGCGGCGGGGCCGCGGTGGTCGGGGTGGCCGCCGTGGCCAGGGACGACCTGGCGCGGTTCTGGTGGCGGCTGCCGGGCATGGAGAGGAAGCGGGTCGAGGGCGAGCTCGACCACAAGGGCGCCGAGTGGACGGCGGCGGCGCGGGCGAACTGGCGTCGGGCCGACCGGCCCGACGACTACCGGATCGACCGGGTCGTCGTCCACGTCGTCCAGGGCAGCTACGCGACCGCGCTGAAGGTCTTCAGGAACCCGGGACACGGCGCCGCCGCCCACTACGTCGTCCGCAAGGACGGCCACGTGGCCCAGATGATCCGCGAACTCGACGTCGCCTTCCACGCCGGCAACCGCGACATGAACGAGCGCAGCATCGGCATCGAGCACGAGGGCTTCGTCGACCGTCCGCAGGACTTCACCGCCGCCATGTACGCCGGGTCGGCACGGCTGACCGCGGACATCTGCTCCCGGTACGGGATACCCGTGGACCGGGAGCACATCATCGGGCACGTGGAGGTCGAGGGCACCGACCACACCGACCCGGGCCCGCACTGGGACTGGGACCGCTACCTGAGGCTCGTGCGGGAGGCGGCGAAGGCGGTGCCGGGAACGGTCACGTGAGACCGGCGCTCCGCGCGCGCTCGACGGCGGGGCCGATGGCCTCGGCGACCGCGCTGACGTCCTCCTTCGTCGAGGTGTGGCCGAGGGAGAAGCGCAGCGTGCCGCGGGCCAGGTCCGGATCGGTGCCGGTGGCCAGCAGGACGTGACTGGGCTGGGCGATGCCGGCGGTGCAGGCGGAGCCGGTCGAGCAGGCGATGCCGGCCGCGTCGAGGAGCAGGAGCAGCGAGTCGCCCTCGCAGCCGGGGAAGGTGAAGTGGGCGTTGGCGGGGAGCCGCTCGACCGGGTCGCCGCCGAGGATCGCGTCGGGGACGACCGTGCGGACGGCGGTGACCAGCGCGTCCCGCAGCGCGCCGACCTCGCGGGCGAACTCCTCGGTCCGCTCGGTGGCGAGCCGGGCCGCGACGGCGAACGCGGCGACCGCCGGCACGTCGAGGGTGCCCGAGCGGACGTGCCGCTCCTGGCCGCCGCCGTGCAGCACGGGTACGGGGGTGTGCTCGCGGCCGAGCAGGAGGGCGCCGATGCCGTAGGGTCCGCCGATCTTGTGGCCGGACACGGTCATCGCGGCCAGCCCCGAGGCGGCGAAGTCGACCGGGACCTGCCCGACGGCCTGGACCGCGTCGGCGTGCAGCGGGACGCCGAACTCGGCGGCGACGTCGGCGAGTTCCCGGACCGGCATGACGGTGCCGATCTCGTTGTTCGCCCACATGACGGTGGCCAGGGCCACGGAGCCGGGATCGCGCGCGATCGCCTCGCGCAGGGCGTCGGGGTGCACCCGGCCGTGCCGGTCGACCGGCAGGTACTCGACGGACGCGCCCTCGTGCCCGGCGAGCCAGTCGACGGCGTCGAGCACGGCGTGGTGCTCGACCGGGCTGGCCAGGACGCGGGTGCGGCGGGGGTCGGCGTCGCGGCGGGACCAGTACAGGCCCTTCACGGCGAGGTTGTCGGCCTCCGTGCCGCCGGAGGTGAGGACGACCTCGCTCGGCCGCGCGCCGAGGGCGGCCGCGAGGGTCTCGCGCCCTTCCTCGACGGTGCGCCGGGCCCGGCGGCCGGCGGCGTGCAGGGAGGAGGCGTTGCCCGTGACGGCGAGGTGGGCGGTCATCGCCTCGATCGCCTCGGGCAGCATGGGCGTGGTCGCGGCGTGGTCGAGGTATGCCATGGTGCGTCGATTCTACGAGCCCCCGGCGGCGGCCTCGGCGGGTGGCCGGTTCACGCCGTTCCCCGCGGCGGGTCCCGGGAGGGCCGGGACCCCGAAGCGCGTCAGTCCCGCGGGGCGCGGGCCAGCTGCCGGGACTGGGCCACCAGGCGGTCGGCGCTGTCCCAGACCTCGGCGTCCTCCTCCAGGAAGCCGCCCGCGAGGTTGCGGGTGGTGATCGAGACGCGCAGCGGACCGGGGGCCGGACGGCACCGGATGTGGGTGGTGAGCTCCACGGTCGGCGTCCAGCCCTTGAGCCCGAGCTCGAAGGAGGTCGGCGGCAGGGCGTCGACGGTCAGCAGCAGGGAGAGCGCGTCGGGCGCGCGGCCGTCGGCGAGACCGAACCACGCCCGCATCTCGCCCCGGCCGGACGGCGCGCCGACCGCCCAGCCGACGCACGACGGGTCGAGACGGAGGTCGAGCCGGTCGGCGATGGCGGAGGAGCCGGGGATCCGCGGGGCCGGGTTGTCGGCCGCGCTGAAGCAGTTCTCGAGGGCGGCCATCGCCGGGGGCGCCGCACTGGTGCGGACGTCGTCGGTCAGGGCGTCCAGGTCGCCGTAGGAGGCGAGGACGCGGATGCGCTCGACCTCGGTGCCGTCCTCGGCGTACTGGAAGAGGGATGCCTGGCCCGTGGAGAGCGTCCGGCCGGTGCGCACGGTCTCCGTGCGGATCACCGCCGGGCCCGGCACGGACGGCGTCAGGTAGTGCGCCGAGATCGTGAACGGGTCGGGGTGCGGGAGGTGGTCGCCGAGGGCGCGGCCGAGCAGGGCGAGGAGGTAGCCGCCGTTCACGGCGTGGATGATCGTCCAGCCGGCGGACAGGTCGGCGTCGTAGACGCCGGGCTCCCTGAGGGTGACGGCCGTGTCGCGGTCGAACTCGTACGCCGCGAGGGCGGCGCTCGTCTCGGTGCTCGTGCTCATGTCCCGACGGTACCGCAGGTCATTACTGAGCGGTAGCTTTTTCGGGCTCCTCGCGCGCGGACGAACGGCGGTTCCACGCGCGCGGGGCCCGCCAGTGGTAGCGCATCGCCAGCAGCCGCAGCACGAACGCCGTCAGGACGGCCGTCCCGCTCGTGTAGGCGTTCAGCAGGTCGAACCGGATGCACAGCACCACCATCGTGGCGCCCACGATCGCCGGCACCGCGTACAGGTCCCGGTCCCAGCGCAGCAGCGACGGCACCTCGTTCGCCAGCACGTCGCGCAGCACACCGCCGCCGACCGCCGTCGCCAGGCCCAGCGCGGCGGAGCTCGTCAGCCCCAGCCCGTAGTCGTACGCCTTCGTCGTCCCCGTCACGCAGAACAGGCCCAGGCCCGCCGCGTCGAACACGTTCACCGCGGTCTGCGTCCGCTCGACCTCCGGGTGCAGGAAGAACACCAGCACGGCCGCGACCAGCGGCATCACGAAGTACCCCAGGTCCGTGAACGCCGCCGGCGGCACCGCGCCGATGATCAGGTCCCGGAAGAGACCCCCTCCCAGGGCCGTCACCTCGGCGAGGACGGCTATCCCGAAGACGTCGAAGTTCTTCCGGACGGCGAGGAGGGCGCCGGAGATGGCGAAGACGAAGATGCCGACGAGGTCCAGGGCGTGCTGGACGTCGGGGCTGAACAGATCGTGGAGCACGGGGCCATTGTCCCGGTCGCCCCGGGCCGCGACGTGACGCCCCCGGGCCCGGCACGCCGGAGGCCCCCGGCCGCGGGCGGCGGGGGCCTCTTGGGCTGTGGGGACGTCACGCCTTCGGCGCGTCGTCCTCCTCGGCGGAGGCCGGGGCCTCCGTCCGGGCCTCGGCCTCGGCCTTCGCCGGAGTCTCCGCCTCGGCCTCCGTCTTGGCCGGAGCCTCCGCCTCGGCCTCCGTCTTGGCCGGAGTCCCCGCCTCGGCCTCGGGCTCGGCCGGAGCCGCCGCCTCGGCCGGAGCCTCGGGCTTGGCCGGGCTCAGGTCGGTGGAGTGGCGGGGCTGGGGGATGGAGAGGGCGTCGGTGTTCTCGGGATGGTGGCAGGCGACGCGCTGACCGGGGCGGAGTTCGAGGAGCGGGGGCTCCTGGGTGCGGCAGAGGTCGGTCGCCTTCCAGCAGCGGGTGTGGAAGCGGCAGCCGGGCGGCGGGGCGATCGGGGAGGGGACGTCGCCGGTGAGGAGGATGCGGTCGCTCTTCGCCCCCCGGCGGCGCGGGTCCGGGATCGGGACCGCGGACATCAGGGCCCGGGTGTACGGGTGCATCGGGTTCTCGTACAGCGACTTGCGGTCGGCGAGCTCGACGACCTTGCCGAGGTACATGACGGCGATGCGGTCCGAGACGTGCCGGATGACCGAGAGGTCGTGCGCGATGATCACGTACGTGAGGCCGAGCTCCTGCTGGAGGTCGTCCAGGAGGTTGACCACCTGCGCCTGGATGGAGACGTCCAGGGCGGAGACCGGCTCGTCCGCGACGACGAGCTTCGGCTTGAGGGCGAGCGCGCGGGCGATGCCGATGCGCTGCCGCTGGCCGCCGGAGAACTCGTGTGGGTAGCGGTTGTAGTGCTCGGGGTTGAGGCCCACCAGACCGAGGAGGCGCTGGACCTCCTTCTTCACACCGCCCTCGGGCTCGACGCCCTGGAGCTTGAAGGGCGCGGAGACGATCGTGCCGACCGTGTGGCGCGGGTTCAGCGAGCCGTACGGGTCCTGGAAGATCATCTGGATGTCCCGGCGGAACGGGCGCATGCCCGCGACGCCGAGGTGGGAGATGTCCTTGCCGAGGAACTCGACGGTGCCGTCGGTGGGTTCGAGGAGCCGGGTGATGAGCCGGCCCATCGTGGACTTGCCGCAGCCGGACTCGCCGACCACGCCGAGGGTCTCACCGGGGTAGACCTCGAAGTCGATCCCGTCGACCGCCTTGACCGCGCCGGTCTGGCGCTGGAGAAGCCCCTTCTTGATGGGGAAGTGCTTCTTCAGGCCGCTGACCTTGAGCAGAGGTTCCATGTTGTCGCTCACAGTTTCGGCGCAATCTCTTCGGTCCAGATGCGGGTCCGCTCCTCCTGCGGCATGTGGCAGGCCGAGTAGTGGCGCTCGCCGGCCAGGGCGAGCTCGGGCCGCTGGGTGCGGGTGACGCCACCCTTGGGGACGTCCGCGTAGGGGCAGCGCGGGTTGAAGGCGCAGCCGCTCGGGATGTTGATGAGGCTGGGCGGGTTGCCCTTGACGGGGATGAGCCGCTCGGTCTGGTCGCGGTCGATCCTCGGCATCGAACCGAGCAGGCCCCAGGTGTAGGGGTGCTGCGGCTCGTAGAAGACGGACTCGGCCGGGCCGCGCTCGACGCAGCGCCCGCCGTACATCACGAGGATGTCGTCGGCGAGCTCGGCGACGACGCCGAGGTCGTGGGTGATGATGACGACCGCGGAGCCGAACTCCTTCTGGAGGTCCCGCATCAGGTCGAGGATCTGGGCCTGAACGGTGACGTCGAGCGCGGTGGTCGGCTCGTCGGCGATGAGCAGTTCCGGGTTGTTGACCAGCGCCATCGCGATCATCGCGCGCTGGCGCATGCCGCCGGAGAACTCGTGCGGGTAGTTGTCGAACCGCTTGTCGGGCTCGGGGATGCCGACCCGGTCGAGGAGTTCGACGGCCCGCCGGCGGGCCGTCTTCTTGTCGACGGGGTGGTGGACGCGGTACGCCTCCACGATCTGGTGGCCGATCGTGTAGTACGGGTGCATCGCGGACAGCGGGTCCTGGAAGATCATCGCCATCTCGCGGCCGCGCATCCGGCGGACCTCGTCCGGGTCCGCGGAGAGCAGCTCGCGGCCGTTCAGCCAGATCTCGCCGGAGATCCGCGCCTTCTGGCGGCCGTACTGGCCGACCGTGTGGAGGCCCATGATGCCGAGCGAGGTGACCGACTTGCCGGAGCCGGACTCGCCCACGATGCCGAGGGTCTTGCCCTTCTCCAGCTGGAAGCTGAGGCCGTCGACCGACTTGACCAGACCGTCGTCGGTCGGGAAGTGGATCTTCAGGTCACGCACGTCGAGGAAGGCGTCGGACGGGGCGCCCGAGGCGGCGACCGGCTCTCCGGGCGCCGCGCCCGTCTTCGTCAGCTTGTCCGTCATGCGAGCCTCACTCGGGGGTCGATCACCGCGTACAGCAGGTCCACCACGAGGTTCGCGATGACGACGCACGCGGCGGTGATGAGGGTGACGGCCAGGATCAGCGGCAGGTCACGCTCGCTCACGCCCTTGATGGCGAGACCGCCGAGGCCGTGGAGGCTGAACGCGGTCTCGGTCAGGATCGCGCCGCCGATGAGGGCGCCGAGGTCCATGCCGAAGATGGTCAGGATGGGGGTCATGGTGGAGCGCATCGCGTGCTTGCCGAGCACGACGGGCTCCGGCAGGCCCTTGGCCCGGGCGGTGCGGATGTAGTCCTCGCCGAGCACCTCCAGCATGGTGGCGCGGGTGAGGCGGGCGTACATCGCCGCGTACAGGAAGGCGAGCGTGACCCACGGGAGGAGCAGGCCGCCGAACCAGCCGCCGAAGGACTCGGTGATCGGCACGTACGAGGCGTCGACCCAGCCCAGCTGGGTGCGGAAGACGAGCATCGCCAGCATGGCGGTGAAGAAGATGGGGAGCGAGACGCCGGCCAGCGCGGTGATCATCGCCGCGCGGTCGATGATCGTGCCCCGCTTGAGCGCGGAGACCACGCCGGTGGAGACGCCGAGCACCAGCCACAGCACGGCGGCGCCGATGACCATGGAGAGGGTGACCGGGAACGCGTCGACGAGCATCGTCCACACGTCCTGCTCGGTGCGGAACGAGTAGCCGAAGCACGGTGCGGCGCAGTGGATCGTGTCGCCGCCGCCGGTGTAGTCCCGGCCGACGAAGATGCCGGAGACGAAGTGCCAGAACTGCACCAGGATCGGCTCGTCCAGGCCCAGCTTCTGCCGGACGGCCTCGATGGAAGCCGGATCCGCCTGCTTGCCGACGAACATCGCGGCAGGGTCGCTGCCGGTCATCTTGGGGATGAGGAAGAAGATGCTGAGCGTCACCAGGGTGACGACGAGCAGCATCACGACGACTGAGAAGAGCCGTCGGACTATGTATGCAAGCATGCGGTCGGCCGGTCGGGGGGGGGGGGGGGGGGGGGGGGGGGGGGGGGGGGGGGGGGGGGGTGGGGGGGGTTCGTGGGGGGGGGAGGGGGGGGGGGGGGGGGGGGGGGGGGAGGA